>CAZVVH010000012.1:0-18052 GCA_964630475.1 uncultured Oscillospiraceae bacterium
AAGCGCTCGATAAAATAGCGGTCATGGCTGACAAAGAGCAAGGTTCCGTCATACTCCTCCACCGCGCCCTCGATCCACTCCCGGCTGGCCACATCCAAGTGGTTGGTAGGCTCATCCAGGATGAGAAGGTTGATCTTATCATCCATCAGCATGCACAGCCGCAGCCGGGACAGCTCGCCGCCGGACAGGGTGGAAACCGGCTTGAACACATCCTCGCCGGTAAACTGGAAGGAGGCCAAACGGTTCCGGGCGGACTGGGTGGAGCAATTCAGATCCCAGATCATGGTGTCCACCAGGCTGCGCTCCGGATGGTCGAAGCGGATGATCTGGGGCAGGTAGGCACTCTTGACCTGGGGACCGAAGCGGACCCGCCCGGTGTCTGGGGTCTCCTCCTTCAGGAGGATCTTAATCAGGGTGGATTTTCCGGTG
Source organism: uncultured Oscillospiraceae bacterium (assembly GCA_964630475.1). Classification (GTDB taxonomy): domain Bacteria; phylum Bacillota; class Clostridia; order Oscillospirales; family Oscillospiraceae; genus JAJQBJ01. The sequence goes on from CAZVVH010000012.1 coordinate 430, forward strand.
CCATTATCCCCGATCAGGGCAATGCGCTCCCCGCCCACCACAGACAGCTCCACCTCAGAAAACAGCTGCCGCTGGCCGAAGGACTTGGACAGGTTGTGGACGGTGAACACCTCGTCGCCGTTGAACTCCCTTGTATTGAAATGGACGTCCAGCTGTCTGGCCTTGATGGGCTTTTCTGCCTGACGCAGACGTTCAATGCGCTTCTCCATGGAGAAGGCCCGCTTGTGCAGCTTATCGTTGCCCAGAAAAGCCCACAGGTGCAGTTTCTCTGCCGCCGCAGTCAGCTGGGCAATCTTGGCCTGCTCCTTTTCATACTGCTTCAGGCGCTCCTGATAGCGGCGCTCCTTCTCAATGACATAGAAGGTATAGTTGCCGGAATAGAACTCCGCCTTGCCGTTGTCGATCTCAATGACCCGGTTGACCACCTGATCCAGGAAATAGCGGTCATGGGAAATGGCGAGAACCGTCCCCTTGAACCCGGCCAGGTAGGCCTCCAGCCACTCCACCGCGTGGAGGTCCAGATGGTTGGTAGGCTCGTCCAGCAGCAGGATATCCGTGTCCTCCAAAATCAGGCGGCCCAGGTTCACCCGGGTCTTTTCGCCTCCGGAAAGCTGGGAGAACAGCTGGGCACGCTGCTCCGCCGTGATGCCCAGGCCGTTGGCCACTTTGTTGACCTCAGTTTCCACGCCGTAGCCCCCAGCGGCCTCAAAGGCAGCCATAGCGCGGTCATAGCGCCGAAGGAGGACGCTGTCCTCCGGTGCGGCTTCCATCTCCTCGGCCAGTGTTTTCAGCTCCTGCTCCAGCTGCCTCACCTTCTGAAAAGCGTCCAGCAGCACGTCCTCCACGGTATAGGCTGCCGGGTAGACGGGAATCTGGGAGATCAGGCCGGTGCGCTTGCCGCCGGCAATGGCCACCTCTCCCTCATCATAGTCATATTCTCCAGTTAAAATCTTGAAGAGGGTGGTTTTACCGGCGCCGTTTTTGCCCAGCAGGCCCACGCGCTCCCCCTCGTCAATCTGGAAGGTCAGGCCATCCAGAATGTGATTCCCCACTTCAAAGGACTTGACCAGGTTGTTCACGGAAATGTCAATCATGGTTTACTCCTGAAATTTTCTGTGTTAAGATGATCCTGTAATCTCAGGCGCTTCCGCGCCGGAAAGAAGGCAAAATAAATGGAAGCGATCCGCTTCGAACTTGACACCCTCTATCTGCTGGACCAAACCCGCCTGCCCACATCGGAGGTCTGGCTGGCTTATACGGACTATCGCCCGGTCATCGACGCCATCCGTGGGATGGTGATCCGGGGCGCCCCCGCCATCGGCTGTGCCGCCGCCTACGCCATGGTGCTGGCGGCCAAAGAATTCACAGGCCGTCTGGATTACCCGGCGCAGATGGCCCGGGCCTCCGCCGCTCTGGCCGCCAGCCGGCCCACGGCGGTGAACCTGTTCTGGGCGCTGAATCGCATGGCCGCCCTGTGGCAGTCCGGGACCTCCCTGGATGCTCTGCGGGCGGAGGCCATCGCCATTCATCGGGAGGACATCGCCATGTGCCGCGCCATAGGCCGCTTTGGCAGCTCTCTGATCCCGGAGCGCGCCCGCATCCTGACCCACTGCAACGCAGGCGCCCTGGCCACCGGCGGCTACGGCACCGCCCTGGGGGTAATCCGCGCCGCCTTCGCCCAGGGCAAGGTGGACATGGTGTACTGCGACGAGACCCGCCCTCTGCTCCAGGGCGCCCGCCTCACCGCCTATGAGCTGGTCAGGGACGGGATTCCCGCCACCCTGATCACCGACAGCATGGCCGGTGCCCTCATGGCTAAAGAGATGATCGACTTCGTGGTAGTGGGCTGCGACCGCATGGCGGCCAACGGGGACTTTGCCAACAAAATCGGCACCTACTCCCTGGCTGTGCTGGCAAAGCATCACGGGATTCCCTTCTATACCGCGCTGCCCTCCTCCACCGTGGACAAATCCCTGCCGGACGGCAGCGGGATCGTCATTGAGAAGCGGGACCCCCGGGAGGTGACCCACATCGGCACCGTGCAGACCGGTCCTGACGGGGTGCTGGTTTATAACCCCGCCTTCGATGTGACCCCCCACGAGCTGCTGACCGGCATTATTACAGAGAAAGGGGTGTTCCTGCCGCCCTTCGGAGAACAGCTGGCAGGGCTATAATTTCAACGGCCAGAAGATGCGCACAGGCAATATGTGCGCATCTTTTTCTCTCTTTTCTTACAGACTTCTGGTAATGGAGGCCGCATAGCTCACCAGCTCAGAGAATTTCATGCTGTGGGAGGCCTTAAACAGCACCACGCTGTCCGGGGTGATCTCCTCAGTCAGGGCGGCAATCGCCTCCTCCTTGGCGGCAAACCACAGCACCTTTTTCACCCCGGCCTCCCTGGCCGCCTGGGCGGTATTTTTCGAGAGCGGGCCTATGGCGATGAGCACATCAATATTTTGCTCCCCAGCATAGCTGCCGCATGCGGCGTGAAGGGCAGGGCCTTGGTTCCCCAGCTCCAGCATATCGCCCAGCACAGCCACCTTTTTCTGCTCCGGACGGCCAGCCAAAATTTCCAGCACCGCCTTTACCGCCGCCGGGTTGGCGTTGTAAGTATCATCAATGAGGGTGATCTTGTTCCGCCGGGGCATCCGCAGCATACGCTTACCGGAGGGCACGAAATGGGCCACGCCCCGGACAATCTCCTCCGCCGTCATGCCATAGGTCTTGCCGATGGCAGCGGCCATCAGGACAGAGAACAGCATATGCCTGCCCGCTGCAGGGATATGGAAGGTCATCCGCTCGCCCAGGACCTCCCCCTCCATCACCATTCCATCGTCCCCCTCGGGTTGGATGGACAGGCAGCGGCTGGTACACTTTTCATCCTCGCCGCACCAGATCACAGGGACGGGGTAGTCCTTCACTGTGGCCAGCATCTCATCATCGCCGTTGAGCACTGCCAGGCCCTGCTCCGGATCCATCCCATGGAAGATCTCGCATTTTGCCTGGAGGATGCCCGCCCGGCTGCCCAGGTTCTCAATATGGGCGTAGCCCACGTTGATAATGACAGAGACATCGGGCCTGGCGATTTTCGTCAAATAGTCAATCTCATCGAAATGGTTCATGCCCATTTCCAGAACGGCCATATTGTATTTGTGGGTGATATTCAAAATGGTTTCCGGCATTCCCAGGTTATTATTATAGTTTTCCTGGGTCTTTAATACCCGGAACTTCTCCCCCAGAACGGCGGCAATCATATCCTTCGTGGTTGTCTTCCCCGCGGAGCCGGTGATGCCAATGAAGGGGAAGTCGAATCGGGTGCGATACCACCGGGCCAGGTCACCCAGCGCCAGCATAGTGTCCTTCACCAGGATATAGAACTTGCCGGGCTGGTAGGTCTCCTGCTCCCTCATGGTCAGGGTGCCGGCGGCGCCGGCATTCAGCGCCCCGGTAATAAATGTGTGGCCATCCCGGCGCTCGCCCACCAGGGGCAGGAACACATCACCGGGCTGAATGAGCCGGCTGTCCCGCTGGATGCGGGTGACTGTCAGGTCCAGATCAGAGAAATCCCCCAGAAGGGTTCCGTTCACTGCATGCAGCAGCTCTCTCACCGTGATTGGTTCCATATGCGTTCCTCCTTATCGATTCAGGGCACCCATTACAATGCGCTCACAAAGCTCCTCATAGCCGATTCCCACAGCAGCGGCTTCCTGGGGCACCAGGCTGGTGTCTGTCATGCCGGGCAGGGTGTTGCATTCCAGGCAGTAGACCTCCCCCTCGTCTGTCACCATAAAGTCGCTGCGGGAGTAGGTGGACAGGCCCAGCATATTGTGAACCGCCAAGGCGGTATCCCCCATACGCTTCTCGATCTCCGGGGACACCCGGCCCGGGCAGATCTCCACGGTCCGGCCGTTGTACTTATTTGCGTAGCTGTAATCCGCCGTGGCGATCTCCACAGAGGGCAGCGCCCTCCCCTCCAGTACGCCGCAGGTCAGTTCCCGGCCCTCAATGTACTGTTCCACAATGATGGTGGAATCCATGGCCAGGCAGCTGCGCAGGGCAGGCTCCAGCTCCTCCTCCTTCTTGACGATAACAACCCCCAGGGAGGAGCCGCCCCGGGGCACCTTCACCACGCAGGGGACGGAAATCCGGGGCAGCATGGCGGGAATCTCCGTCTCCGTTCCCCGGAACACCTGCCATTCCGGGGTCTTGATGCCATGGACCTTCATCAGCTCCTTGGTCAGCCGCTTATCCATGGCGATGGCAGAGCCGCGATAGCCGGAGCCGGTATAGGGGATTCCAAACAGATCAAAGGCGGCCTGCACCCGGCCATCCTCGCCGCACTCCCCGTGGAGGGCCAGGAACACCACATCCGCCTGCTGGCAAAGCTCCAGCACACCGGGGCCAAACACGGATTTGCTCTTCCACTTGCGGCTGGCCTTCACTGCCTCCAGATCGGGGGCAACACCGGTGAAGGTCACCGGCTCCAGCTCAGGCAGCAGATCAAACAGGCTGTCCGCAGGGGCGTCAATGCTCTCCGTGCCCAGGAACAGATCCACCAGCACTGCCTGGTGGCCTTTTCTACGCAGGGCGGCGCAGACCTTCGTGCCGGAGGCCAGGGAAATATTGCGCTCGGTGCTGAGACCTCCCGCCAAAACAACAATTTTCATAAACCAAACTCCTTATCGGGATTGAAATTCAATACATATACAGAGTATAGTATAGCACATCCGCCCTTTCCCCTCAACCTTTTTTATCCGCCCCGGCGAATCAATTTTTTCACGGCGGCCATACTATGGTCAAAGGAGGAATTTCCCATGTCACAATCATCCAATCAACCGGAGGCCCCCATCGGCTTTCTCATGGAGCTTGCCATGCATCCCAAAGCCCTGACCCACTATGGCAGGCTGTCCGCCCAGGAGCAACGAGAGGTGATTCAGAAGGCCCGCCGGGTCCGCTCCAAAGAGGAGATGGCAGAGCTGGCAGACAGTCTCATCCCCTGATCCCGCCGCATAGAATGTGGCGGAGGGATCACGCAATGGTGGAACACAGCTTCGGCCCCTTCTGGGTCACCGCAGCTGCTCTGGTCTCCATCCAGCTTGCTCAAGGGCGCTCTGCGGATGAGCTGGAGCTTTTGGCTGCATTTTTTGAGGTGGTGGCAAATAACCTGGCCCTGCTGGCCGGGCTGCTGCCGGCGGACTCGCTGATTGAAGCGGCGGAATCCCAGGAGGCCCAGTGACTGCCGAAAAATGAGAAGGAAAGAATCCAAGGACATGCGCCTTGGATTCTTTCCCATTTCACCCGATTCCGTCAGCAAGCTGACGGAATTCTGCGAGGCTCTTGCAGACTAAATTTTCAAAGGTGATTGATTTCTCTCACATGGTGGCAGGCCACAATGTGGCCCGGCGTAATCTCCTCAGGCTGGGGCATATCGCTGTGGCACCTTTCCGTTGCATAGGGACAACGGGATGCAAATCTGCAGCCCGGCTTCGGATTGATGGGAGACGTAATTTCACCGGTAAGAATGATAGGCTCCTGCCGGTTCCGGATGCTTGGGCGCGGGATTGCGGAAAGCAACGCCTTCGTATAGGGATGCAGGTGATTCTTAAACAATTCCTTGGAACCACAGTGTTCCACCAAGCAGCCCAGATACATGACCATAATTTCATCAGAGATGTGTTTTACTACAGAAAGATTGTGGGTAATGAAGATGTAAGTCAGCCCCATCTGCTGCTGTAAGTCCTGAAGCAGGTTTAAGATCTGCGCCTGAATCGAGACATCCAGTGCGGAAACCGGCTCATCACAGACGATAAAGCGCGGCTCCATCGCCAGCGCACGGGCAATCCCAATGCGCTGTCTGCGCCCACCATCCATTTCGTGGGGATAAGCGCTCTCAAAGTGCGGCGCAATGCCAACCGTTTCCATCAGTTCGGCCAAGCGCTGCTCCAACTGTTCCTTAGAGATATGCCGGTTGGCCACCTTCAATGGTTCGGAAATTTGTGCACGCACATTCATGCGGGGATCCAGAGAAGAAAATGGATCCTGAAAAATGATCTGCATATCCTTACGCAGTTCCTTGCGCCGCTGACCCTTCGCCTTTGTAATATCCTCCCCGTCAAAAAAGATTTGACCGGAGGTGGCTGGGATCAGGCCAAGGATCGTCCGGATGAGCGTGGATTTACCGCAGCCGGACTCACCGACAACGCCCAAGGTTTTTCCAGCCTCCAGGGTGAACGAGATATCCTCCACCGCCTGAAGCTTGCCTTTGGGAGTATCAAAATATTTGCAAAGATTTTTAACTTCAATCAGCGCACTCATTCTGCCCCCTCCTTCCTGCACAGCCAACACTTGGAATAGTGGCCTTCGTTCACCTCAAATGAGGGCACATCGCCGCTGCGGCATTGCTCTGCAGCCCAAGCACACCTGGGATGAAACTTACAGCCTTCGGGCAAATGAACCGGATCCGGAAGCATACCGGGAATCGGATCCAAGCGGTCGCTGTCTTCATCCACCTTGGGGATAGAACCAAACAGGCCCTTCGTATAAGGGTGTGCCGTGTGCTCAAAGATGTCCTCCAGATTGCCATATTCCACAACCTCACCGGCATACATAATGGCCACTTTGTCGCAGCACTGAGCAACGATGCCCAGATCGTGGGTAATTAACAGCATAGAGGTATTCAACTTGACTTTCAGCTCATTAATCATCTTCAAAACCTGGGCCTGAATCGTCACGTCCAGCGCGGTAGTCGGCTCGTCTGCAATCAACAATTCCGGATTGCAGGCCAGCGCAATGGCAATCAGGACACGCTGCTTCATGCCGCCGGAAAATTGGTGAGGATATTCGCCAGCCCGTTCCCCGTGAATGCCAACCATTTCCAGCATTTCAACCATTCGCTGTTCCGCCTCTGCCCTGGTGCACCCTTGGTGCTGCAGGATGACTTCAACGATCTGATCTCCCACCGTCAGGACAGGGTTCAGTGCAGACATCGGATCCTGAAAAATCATAGAGATTTGGTTGCCGCGTACCTTGCGGATATCCTTGTCAGACATCTCCAAAAGGTTTTGACCTTTAAAATAAATCGAGCCGCCCATAACCTTGCCCGGCGGACTCTGGATCAGCCCCATAATGCCCAGTGCAGTGGTCGTCTTGCCAGCGCCGGTCTCCCCCACAAGGCCGATCGTCTCTCTGGGGCCAAGCTCAATAGAGATGCCATTGACCGCTTTGACGGCGCCCCGCTCCGTGAGGTAGTGAATGGTGAGGTTATCAATCTTTAACAGTTCCATTTTCTTCAGCCTCTCTTTCCTTACCGGTCACGCAGCCGGGGATCCATTGCATCGCGCAAGCCGTCACCCAGCAGATTGAAGGCCAGCATCGACAAGCCGATCATCAGGCCAGGGAAAAACAGCATCGTCCAGCACTGGGTAATGTATGTACGGCTCAGCGCCAGCATATTGCCCCACTCCGGCGTAGGCGGCTGAACACCCAGTCCAATAAAGCTCAGGCTGGAGATGACCAGAATAGAGTCACCCAGGCGCATGGTAATCTGGACAATCAGGGGCGCCAGCGTGTTGGGAATAATGTGCTTCAGAATGATTTCAAAATCACTGCAGCCAAAGGCTTTCGCCGCTTCAATATACTCCTGATCCTTTGCAAGCAGCACGGAGGCACGCAGCTGGCGAGTCAGCGCCGGAATGCCGCCGATGGAGATGGCGACGGCGGTGTTGACAATGCCGCTGCCCAGCGCAGTGGAAATAGAGATTGCCAACAGCAGACCAGGAATTGCGTTAAACACATCCAAAATACGCATTACCACGTTGTCGAATTTGCCGCCGTAATAACCGACCAGTGAACCCAGCACCAATGCGATGGAAACGCTGAATACACAGGCAATGGCGGAAACGATCAGCGAGGTTCTGGCGCCATAGATGATACGAGTCAGAATATCGCGTCCATAGTTATCGGTCCCCATGGGATGGGCAAAGCTGGGAAACTGAAGGGCAGAGGAAAGATCCTGCTTGTCGAAATCATATACGGTAATCACCTTAGCGAAAACAGCCGCAGCAATCATGACAATGATATATGCCAGACAGACCATAGCCACCTTGTTTTTGCACAGCTGATGCCAGATTTCACGCCACTGACCTCTGCGGATCGGTTTGGTAATTACCTTGGTATGGTGAAGATGAATCATTTTACCGCACCCCCTTCCGCCACATCAATCCTTTTGGATTTCCTGTACCGCTTGCGCTGGCCGACGTACTGGGCCTTGATACGAGGATCAACGAAAGCATAGACAATATCTGTCAAAAGCGTCAAAAAAGAGATCAGTGCTGCGCAGACCAGAACGCAGCCCTGGACCGTAATATAGTCATTTCCGGAAATGCTGTTCTTAATCAGCAGGCCCAGCCCTGGCACATTGAAAACCGTCTCGATAATAATGGTGCCGGTCACTGCCTGTCCCATAATCAAGCCGATCACGGTGACAACGGGGATCAGTGCATTCTTCAGCGCATGGTGGAAGATGACCTTTCTCTCTGGAATGCCTTTACTGCGGGCCGTGCGGATATAGTCCTGCCGGATGACCTCCAGCATGGAAGATCGCGTCATACGGGTAACAACAGCTACCGGACTCATACTGACGGCCACAATGGGCAGCACAAAGTTTTTCCAGGTGCCCAATCCGGAGATAGGCAGGATGCCCAGCTTCAGGCCGAACAGCAGCATCAGCATCATGGCAACCCAAAAGTTGGGCAGCGCATTCAGTAGCACCGCCAGGAAGGTAGAACCATAGTCAAAGGCAGAATACTGCCGGGTTGCTGCCAGAATGCCCAGAGACAGGCCGATGACCACGCTGAGGGCAGATCCAATCAGGCCAATGATCAGTGTCGGCTCCAGCTTAGCCACGATCAGATCTATAACCGGCTGTTTATAAACATAGGATGTGCCTAAGCTGCCCTTGGAGATAATCTGCCAGAAATAGTCCCCCAGCTGAATCAGATATGGCCGGTCCAGTCCCCATTCATGTTCCAGCGCAGCAACAGATTCCGGCGTTGCCGCACTTCCCAAATAGGTAAAGGCCGGACTGCCTGAGGAAAAAAAGTTAATTGTGAAAACGACGATCACAACGCCGATTAAAATCGGTATAATCATCAACAATCGCTTAATGATATATCTTATCATTTCTATAAACACCTCCTGAGCACTGCAAAGTACCGGACGCGAGACGTTCCAGCCTTTTTTCTGTATGATCCCCTGTCCCTGGTGATGCGTTCTTCCCTTTGCGCTGATGCCATACCCGGGATCCTCAGCCTAATATAAAAAACAGCGGGCCGACAGCGAAGCACTGTGCAGCCCGTCATCCAACATGGAGAGATTATTCAACTACACGCCCTGAACCGCGATCAGGCTCCCGCTCATCTGCCTTGGGGCAGATGAGCGAAAAGCCTGCAGTGGATTGCAGAAGCAGCTCTACTCCCACAGATTGATTGTCACCAGTGCTTAGCCGACCAGAGCCAGGTTGGGCACACACAGACCATCGCAGCTCTCCCCCCAGCCTGAGACGGTGCTCTGAACAGCCCAGTTATTGGTGGACTCATACAGAGGCAGCGCGAAATACTCATCGTGCATGATCTGCTGAATCTGTTCGTAGTAGCTCTGACGTGCAGCAGTGTCAGTGACGCTCTCAGCGGAAGCATCCAGCTCCGCCAGCTCATCGGTGGGCCACATCATGGGCAGCATACCGTTGTCCAGCTTTCTGGGAGTAAAGGCATCAGACGGGTCAACGCAGTTCTGAGCGCCAGCAATCGCCAGAGCAAACTCACCAGTGATCATGGCGGGACCCCACACAGAAGGCTCAGCGCCCTCAATCTCCAAGTTGATGCCGATTTCATTCCAGTAAGCCTGAATGGCCTCCCAGATTTCGCCGGTACCGGGCTGATAGGTCAGAGACAGGGTCAGCTCACCAGGCTCATAGCCCGCTGCAGCCAGGCATTCCTTGGCGTATTCCACATCATAGTCATAAGAACCCACATCCACATAAGCCCAGCAGCTGGAGGGCAGGATCGAGGTGGCTTTGGAGGTGGTGGAGCCGGTGATGGTGGCCAGGATGGAATCCACATCGATGGAATGGAACAACGCCTTGCGCAAGTTAATATCCCCATAGAGTTCGGCCCACTCGGGGGTAATCATGTTGATTTCGATGCTGTCCACGGAGCCGTTGGCCTTCTGAACCAGTGTGGCGTCGCCATAAACGCCGTTCTGCAGGTCATCCACATAGTTGGCAGTGTTGACAATGCAGACATCCAGATTCTGCGCTTGGAACTCCATCATGCGGGTGAACTCATCCTCGATAAACTTGATGGAAACATTCTCATACACAACAGGATCGCCCCAGTACCCGTCATAGGCGGTCAGTTCAAAGGACTCTCCGATGTTCCAGGAGGTCAGGGTATATGCACCCGTGCCATTCTCAACCGTGGTAACATTGTTGTCGGGATTGGCCTCACAGAACTCACGGTCGCGGATCATCCAGTAGGGCTGGGCAATGTTGTACACCAAGCTGGCAGAGACCTTGTTCATGTGCAGCTCCAGCGTGTAATCATCAGGCGCGGAACTGGCTGCCAGGTCAATCATGGCAACGTCACCGCTGTGGGCTGCGCTTTCAGCAATGCACTCGATGGTGTAAAGGACATCATCGGCGGTCAGCGGATCGCCATTGTGGAAGGTAACACCTTGACGCAGGGCAATGGTCAAAACAGTTTCCGTCTCATCGTACTCATAGCCGGTAGCCAGCTGATAGACCAGGTTTCCTTCGCTGTCATAGTACCACAGGTTCTCATAAACCGCGCGGAACAGTGCATACGCAGAAGCATCCGTGGACTCAGCAGGATCCAGTGTGCTTGGCTCGGTATCCACACCGTAGGTCAGGGTACCGCCGGCGGCAGGGACGGTGTCCCCGCTGCCATCAGGGGCAGGATCGGATGTCGCGTCTGTGCCGGTGCCAGGGTCAGAGCCGCAGGCAGCCAGCGAAAGGGTCATGGCCAATGCCAGGACAAGGGCTAGAACTTTTTTCATATGTATTCTCCTTTCTTTTCAGGCTTGGTAGCGCCTGTAATTGATAGCCGGATGTGCCAGCGCGGTCACAGGTTCCGTACGGCAAAGTAAGCGGAGTGAACTGCGTCCCGGACTTTCCCGGCTTTCAAGCAGTCCCCCACCGGAACTACAAGGGGCGCACAGTCGACCAGCCGATCAGCCAGCGCTGTGGTAGGCTTCATTCCGACTGCATAGAGGACAGTATCGCACTCCAATGTTGATTCCGTACCATCGGAGTGCACCAGCCTCACTGCGCCGGGACGAACCTCCTTGCAGGCCGTTTCAGTCAGCAGCCTGACTTCCTGTTTCCGCAGCTCCAACATCATATTTGCCACGTGAACCCCGTAACCATCCCGTGCAACCTCCCGCTGCAGCTCAACCACGGTCACTTCGTGACCGGTAGCCGCCAAATGGAGGCCAGTCTCACAGCCAATCAATCCTCCCCCAATCATAACGACACGCTTCCCAAGCTCCTCCGGCCGTTCATAGGCGCGAAGGGCATGAGAGGCATATTTAATGCCCGGAATCCTGGGGATAACGGCATTAGCGCCGGTGGCGCAGATAATCACGTCCGCCTGTTCCCCGCGGAGGATTTCTTCCGCCGCCTCTGTCCCGGTATGGACAAGAATATTGGATTTTTTGACCTGAGTGACCAGATAGTCCTTGAAGCGCTTCAAATCTGACTTATGGCAGTCTGTCTCGGTAAACCACAGTGCTCCGCCCAGCTTCTCCGCCTTTTCATAGAGCACAACCTGGTGCCCGGCCTTGTCCGCACACAGTGCAGCCTCCATTCCCGCCGGACCGCCGCCGACTACAACAACCTTGCGCGGCAGAGCTTTGGGAATCTCAGGATCCAGCCAATCCTCTTTCCCTGCATAAGGATTCACAGAGCACTCCAAGGAGAAGGGCGGGCCGTATTCTCCAGCCATACAACCGAAGCAGCGAATACAGGGAATAATGTCCTCTGCCCTGCCTTGTGCTGCCTTCCGCGCGAAATCTGGCTCCGCCAACATCTCACGGGCCATAGCTACAAAATCCGCTTGACCGGAAGCGATGATTTCCTCCGCTTCCTCGGGCGTCATGATGGATCCCACGGCAATCACAGGGGTATTGACTGCTTTTTTTATGTTGGCTGCCAAATAGGCGTTACAGCAGTGCTTGTTATAGATGCTGGGGAACATCCGGTTTCCTGGCCCCTCCGTATATACTCCCACAGAAACCTGAAAAAGATCAACGTATGGTTCCAATAACCTGCATATCTGCTGCGCCTCTGCTTCGTGGTAGCCGCCCTCCACCAGCTCGTCGCCGCTGATCCGATACTCAATCAGCGAATCCTGGCCAATGGCGGCGCGAACCGCCTTAAGCACCATAATGGGAAAGCGCAGACGATTTTCCAGGCTGCCTCCGAAACGGTCCGTCCTCTTATTCGTCAGCGGGGAAGTAAACTGGGCCAGCAGCCAACCGTGACCACCGTGAATCTGGACTCCATCAAATCCAATGACTTTTGCCATCCGCGCCGCATTTGCAAAGGCATCGACCACATCTTGAATATCCTCTTCGGACATCTCACGTACAGCCACGCCGTCCTTACGCACAACGGCGCTCGGTCCGATGGGATTCGATGCGGCCTGACCGGCATGGCAGAGCTGAATCGATGCCAATGCGCCATTACTGTGGATCACCGTAGGAAATTTCGCCATGTTGCTCATATATCCAAACGTCATCGGAACATTGATCAGCAGGTGCTCCTCCAAAGCTCCCTTGTAAGCGTGAACCGAATCCACCGGAGTCTCACCAAAGGTAACCTGCGCAGCACCGCCCCTGGCACGGGCCGCATAGTAGGCAATACCCTCTTCGTTGATCATATGATTTTCCCGGCATTGCGGATGGCTGTGGGCTGAAAACAGGATCCGATTGCGGAATCGTTTGCCTCGAATCGTCATCGGCGCAAGCAGATGCGGGTATTGTCTTCTCATCGTAAAGTTCCTCTTTTGTTGCGGCAATCGCGTATTTAAAAATGCGCCAACCAAAATGGCAACCTTTTTGTTTATATTATACAGCCAGAGGCCTTTTTGTAAAATATTATTTATGAAATAGCGCTTTACTTTCTATAACGAGAATGTTATAATACTCCAGCAGGCATTCAGACGTCAAGTATCAAAAAAGGGAAATGCTTTATGAACGATCTACAGATTAAATGCTTTTTGGTTGTTGCGAAATACAGGAATTTTTCCAAGGCGGCTGAGATTCTTTATATTTCTCAGCCTGCCGTTTCCAGGCATGTGATCAACCTGGAAAAGGAACTGGGCACCGAGCTTTTTAACCGAAATGATAAGCCAATTTCGTTTACCCAGGCCGGTCAGGCTTACTATGATTTTTTCACCTGCATAACCACGGAGCTGGCCACACTGAAGAAAGACTTCGCGCCTGCCGCCCCCAGCCCCACGACCACCATTGCCCTTGCCATCAACTCGACCTGGTATCTGAACGAAACCCTGATGCAGTACATCGCATATTTTGAACAGCGCCATCCGCAAATTAAGGTCACAATGAAGCAGTACCTCTCCACCAATATTATTACCTCATTTCAGGATGGGGAAGCGGATCTGCTGATCCACTTGACCCCTGTGCTGCAAAGTGCTCCCGGTTACCAATCTCACCCCATTGGCACATTAAAAAACATTATCTGCTACTCCAACAAGCACCCTTGCGCCCGCAAAAATACGGTATCCCTCAAGGATTTTTCCAACGCCAAATTCGTCTATGCCGATGATGAGGAAACCAGACCTGCATCCCAGCCCCATATCCGCAGCAAAATAATCTCTCTGTTTGCTTCAGATTCCCACTGCAATGCCAGCGAAGTGCAGTTCCTTCCCGTGCCTAATTCTGACATCTCCACTTCCATGGTGGAGGATGGACTTGCGGTCATCCTGCTGGATCAATGGGCCAGGTTGAGCACCCACTCCACAATTAAATCCTTTGTCACCAATTCCAACGAATCTGTTAGTCTGGCTTGGAAAAAAAGCAGAAAAAATGACTCTGTGCGGCTTTTTGCGGAGGAGGCAGACAGCTATTTCCGCTCCCATCCACTATGGCAGGACTGACAGCCTTTTGACGTATGCATACCAATGTGAACTAAGTTGTATGCATACGTTTTTTGATATACTGGCGCATTAATTATAAAGACAACTGTATTTCCAATTTCTCATGTCTTCGGCTATACTTTATTAAGATAGATTAAGCTGGAATTGTTAAAAAGCCTGCCAGCCCGCGTGAACCGCTTTTTTACCATTTGTGCAGGCTTGGATTACTAGGAGAGACGACATGAGTATCACAAAAATTATTGTTGCCGGCGCAGGTCCCGCCGGACTGTCTGCGGCTGTTGAAGCGGCCTCCGGCGGTTCATCCGTAATTGTGTTCGAAAAAGGGACACATATCGGAGGGATCCGTGACGGCGGAATCGGCCCCTTTGCCGTGGAGAGCTTTCTGCAGCAGCGGGAGGAGCTGGATTTCACCAAAGAAGCTGCCTTCAACTACATGATGGAGTTTACCCATTGGAGGACTGACGCCCGTCTGGTTTCGGAATACATTAACATGTCCGGAGATACCATCGGATGGCTCGCGGACATGGGCATTGATTTTACCTCTACCGGCAGATACTATAAGGGCGCCATACCCACACAGCACAACTTTAATTTTACCTGTGAGGAGAGCATCGGCTCCGTCCTCTATCAAAAAGCCCTTTCTCTCGGAGTGGAGTTCCGTCTCTCCACTCCGGTCACCCGACTGATTCAAGACAGCGGCAAGATCATCGGCGCAGCTGCCATGCAAGAGGACGGACAGGAAGTTGAGGAATATGCCGATGCCGTGGTTTTGGCCACCGGCGGTTTTGGCGGCGATCCCGAGCTGATTCAGCAGTGTGGCTACACCAAAGATCAGGATCTCTTTTTTACCTTTAATATGGATCACCTGACGGCAGACGGCATCCGGCTTGCCTGGAGCGCAGGCGGCGCCAAAACGCCGATGATGATGGATACCTATATCGGCCTCCCCCACGGTTACGGCGGCCCGAAAGGTACCGCGCCTGCGTTGGCTGCGCTGCGCCAACCGGAAAACCTAATGATCAATTGCAAGGCCCAGCGCTTCCTACGGGAGGATCTGGTGACCAATCCCGGTTATACGGGCAACGCGGTGCATCGTCAGCCCGGCGGTTTCGCCTTTATGGTACTGGATTCCACCATCTGTGAACACTATGAGCGCTGGGCAGAGGAAAACCGGCGCGCTATTCCAGGGCCTGCGCCGCTGCGCAAAGGGGAAGTACCTCTCCCTCACGAGCCTGCTCCCTTTGAGCGATTCAAGGGATCTGCCATAGAGATCATGCGTGAGGCAATTGCCAGCGGCAGCAAAGATTTCTTCCTCACCGACTCTCTGGAGGAGCTGGCTGAACAGATGCAGGTGCCGGTCAAAGCTTTCCTGGAGACAGTTCAGGAGTACAACGACGCCTGCGCACAACACAGTGATCCCATTTTCCATAAAAATCCAGACTGCCTGAAACCAATCACCGGCCCCAAGTTCCTTGCGGCCCGATTCTGCTGTGATACTTATGGTGGTCTGGGCGGAATCAAGATCAACTATAAAGCAGAGGTCATGGACAGCGCTGACGAGCCAATTCCCGGTCTCTACGCCTGTGGTAACGATGCAAATACAATTTACGGCGATAGCTATCCTTTCTTCCTTTGCGGCAACACCTCCGGCTTTGCCTATAACACTGGCCGCATTGCAGCACGGCGCGCCATTGAATACGCACAGAAGCAGGCATAACCAATCCATTCCTTTCAACTGAAGCCCTTTGCATAAGCAGAACTGAATTCCAAAAGAATAGGGAGATGATTACTTATGATCGAAAAGAAATGTGACGTTGTTGTTCTTGGCGGCGGCGGCAGCGGCTTGGTGGCCGCAGTGCGGGCCGCAGAAAGCGGACTGAAGGTCATTGTTCTGGAAAAGACAAAGGTTCCCGGCGGAGGCATGCTCTTTGCCTCTACCATGCGAACCTTCCACAGCAAGTGGCAGGAGGAGCGCGGCATTCCGGATCAGGCAAATGACTTTATCCGCAAAATGATGGATTTGACAATGTGGAAACTGGATCCCACATTGGTGACCAACGCAGTCCTTGGCACAGGCGCTTTCTTCGACTGGTATGCACAGTATGAGCTTCCAGAGGTGCTGGAACGGTATGAGGCACGTCCCTATGTTTTCGATATCCCGGAGCACGGCCAAGCCGGCCCCCAAATTGACACCTTTCATAATGGGTCGGGCAAGGTAATTGTTCAGACGATGCTCCGCCGCAGCAAAGCGCTGGGGGTGGAAGTGTTGACCGAAACCCCTGCAAAGGACGTGGAAGTCAACGATGGCAAAATTACCGCCATCATCGCCGACTCCCCCGATGGCGCGATCCGTGTTTTCTGCCGGGCCTGCGTCATCGCCAGCGGCTCCTGGATCAACAACAAGGAAGTCGTGGACAAAGTCCTGCCCGGCTTTAACGAGGCTGAGGTTTTGCCTTCCGCCCACCAAAATCCCGCCTACACCGGCGATGCCATCCCCATGGCAGAAAAGGTGGGGGCGTTTGTGGACTGGAAGAGCTTCTGCCTGCGTATTATGGGTCCGATCTGCGCACTGGGCGATCGCTGCAATCTGGACAAGCTTTGCCATCTGGATCCGGCAATTCTGGTGGATCTGAACGCCAAACGCTTTGTTGCCGAACCAATGGTGCCCCGCATGGATCCCTTTGACACCGGCCATGTGCTGATCCAGCACCCCAAAGGCAAAACTTTCTTCCTGTTTTCCGCAAACATACTAAAGCAGTGCATTGCAGACTCTCAGAAAAATGCCAGCCACGCAGATTGTGACGTCTTTGGCATCCCCCCATTGCCTCCGCTGGAGACCATCAACGGTTGGTTTAAGGAAAAGATGGACAAGGGCAGCAAGGAATTGGGTATGGCCGACTCCATCAAAGCGCTGGCGGAACAGGTAGGGTTGGATCCGAAGGGATTGGAGTCCACAGTGAACGAATACAACGAATCCTGTCGTGCAGGCTTTGATTGGCACTATTACAAAAACCCCGCCTATATGGTTCCGTTGACAGAGGGTCCATTCTATGCGATCGGCGCAAAACTCTCTACCGACGGCGCTTTCGGAGGCGTCCGGGTTAACGATAAGATGCAAGCCTATCGTGAAGATGGCACTCTGGTGGATGGCTTGTATGTCACCGGTGACTTTGCCTCCGGACGGCATATTGTTATGGACGGAATAAAGCGTCAGGTGCTGAACGATATGTCTTGGGCACTATCCTCCGGCTTCCTGGCCGGTACAGCCCTGGCTGAACAGCTTGCCTAATCTTATTTCGCACTTTCGCTGATCCGCAAGGAAACAACTGCCGGTTCCATGGCGGGCACCGTTTTATATCAGATTTTTAATTCCAAAAATCGAGTAGGAGGGGCTGAGTAGCCCCGACCTCTCACACCACCGTGCGTAC
>CAZVVH010000013.1:0-17818 GCA_964630475.1 uncultured Oscillospiraceae bacterium
CAAAGTCGTCGCCGCCCAGGTGGTTATTTCCCGCTGTGGCCAGGACCTCAATGACACCGCCGCTGATCTCCAGAATGGAGACGTCGAAGGTGCCGCCGCCCAGGTCGTAGACCATGATCTTCTGGGCTTCCTCCTTGTCCACGCCATAGGCCAGGGCCGCGGCGGTTGGCTCGTTGATGATCCGCTGGACGTTCAGCCCGGCAATCTTTCCCGCGTCCTTAGTGGCCTGGCGCTGGGCGTCGGTGAAGTAGGCGGGAACGGTGATTACCGCTTCCGTCACCGTCTCCCCCAGATAGGCCTCCGCGTCCTTTTTCAGCTTCATCAGAATAAAGGCGGAAATCTCCTGAGGGGTGTAGTTCTTCCCGTCGATCTTCACCCGATAGTCGGTGCCCATGCTCCGTTTGATGGAGGTGATGGTGCGGTCTGGATTGGTCACCAGCTGGCGCTTTGCCACCTGGCCCACCATGCGCTCCCCGTTTTTACCGAAGGCCACCACCGAGGGGGTGGTTCTCCCTCCCTCCGCGTTGGGGATAATCACCCGCTCGCCGCCCTCAAAAACGGCCATACAGGAGTTGGTGGTGCCAAGGTCAATACCGATAATTTTAGACATAGGAATGCGTTCCTTTCCCAATTAAAAAGCAAAGTCTTTCGCCATTGCTACGCCGGCGGGCCGTCTCCGGCCCAGGCGCTAGTTTCACATTGCAGTGGATTTCCTCAGAAGCCCAGGTAACAGCCCCTGCTGCAGCAGGAGCACAGGGTCCACAGGGCGCAGAGGGTACACAGAGGATTATTTCCATTGACCACAGTAAAGCCGTGATCCTGCCGGGCCTGCTGATAAGTGAAATTGCCCTGCTGGAAGCGGCTCAACAAGGCCCGATAGTCTGGATTGTTTGGGTCCTGACGGACTGCCTCCTGGGCGTGGTTCATGGCAGTGATCCGATTGCCCATGCCCGCGTTAGCCAGGGCGCTGAGATAGTACCATTGGCTGTCCCGCTCCGAGATCTCCGAGAGGACGTGAAGGGCCTCTTCCCAGCTGCCGCTGCGGACATAATTAGAGGCCGCCCGCAGCTTCACATCGGTGAAGTCCTGGCGGGTTCGCTGCTGCTGCTGGCCGCCGAAGCCAAAGCCAAAGGGGTCAAACCCCTGGAAGGGATCCTCATAGCTGCCCTGACCGTAGCCCTGACCATAGCCCTGTTGGTAGCCGCCGCCATTGCTCCGGCTCTGCTGGCCGTAGCCGCTCTGGCCATAGGCGCTCTGACCATAGGCGCCGGCCTGGCCTCCGTTCTTCCGGAAGTCCTGGATCTGCTGATAGGCTGCGTTGATCTCCTGCATCTTTTTCTCGGCCTCAGGGCCGGGATTGATATCAGGATGATATTTCTTTGCCAACTTTCTATATGCTTTTGTCACGTCTTCGTCCGTGGCGTCCGGAGACACTCCCAACACCTGATAGGGATCAGCCATGGCGTTCTTCCTCTCTCTTCTGCTTCCAGGCCTGATACTTCAGCCAGACACCGGAATACAGAATATTGTAAATGATTCGTTTGTCCTTTTCCAGAGGCAGCGCTTCCGCCGCCGCCGCTCCGTCGGAGATCAGCATGGTCAGCACCGGCTCCAAATCCAAATTGACAAGCCCCACCAGGGGATTATAGCGCTCTTCTCTCAGGTCATCGGTCAGGTCAATCCGTGCGTCCACCAGGTAGATAAACCGGCCCAAAGAATCTCCCAGGACGGAAAGCCGCTCCGCGTATTCATCCCCTTCATCCGCCACAAATAAGGCCGCCATCAGGCGGCCAAAGCTAGCAGCGGCCCTGTCCGGGTCATTGATCCCCTGCCGCTCCAGGTCAGAGAGCAGGGCCAGCTCCTTTTTCATGGCCGCACACTGGCGGGGGTATCTCTCCTCCGCCTTCCGCAGCGGACGGGCCAGCAGCTTCGTCCCCAGCCAAGCCCACTTTTTCCGGTCATCCTGCCAGTCGTCCAGGCATTTATAATAGCCCAGGGCCACATTCATCCAGGCGCCGTAATCTGTCCACCGGCTGGTCCAGCAGCTGTGGGCGTGGAGAGGGTGGGGCAGACAACGCTTCTTCCCCTCCCCTTCTTCCCCTCCGTAGAGGCTGTTCAGAACCAGGATCAGGAAGGTCATATCGTAGGTCAGCACCAAACGGCCGCGCTGGCCGCACAGGCGGCCCAGCCGGCGGCACAGGCCGCAGTAGCAGCCCTGATACCGCTCCTTCTCCTCCGGGGACAGCTGGCTTAAATCTGCGGTCACATATCCAAACATGGCTCAGCTCTTCCGGGTAAACCGCTCCTTGCACCGGGGGCAGGTGATGTTCAAGGTTCCCTTGCCCCTGGGCACCCGCACGGTGGTGCTGCAATTGGGGCAGCTGAAGAACTTATAGTCCTTCCTCTGCTTGAACTGATCCAGGTGCAGGTGGAACCAGCGGCGGAGCTTCTCCGTCCGATCCAGATACCACTGATTCTCCGCACGGCGCTTATTGATATTTCGGGAAAACATTCGAAAGTAATCATAGATCAGCAGGCCCAGCGCGGGATACCACAAATACGCCAGCAGGGTTTTGGAACCGATAATACCGATCAGGGCCAGAACACAGGCCAGAATGCTCAGCATACGGCCCAGCTGGTCTATGCCATACCGGCCTGCCATCACGCGATTTAACCAGTTTCTCATAGGAATGCTCCTTTTAAATCTTTTCTATTTTCAAGGATAATCCGAAATATTTACATAATAACGACTTAAATGTGAATTTTTTGTGAACGAAGTAAAAGTTTGCCCCAATTCACCTGAATTTCACAGGTTCCTTCAACACAACTCCGCTGAATTCCGCCAATTCCAGGGTCACAGCGCCGGTGATCGCCGAATAAATTTTTCCGGTCAGAATATCCTGGGCCTGCTCCTTGGGCCAAGGCAGAGTCACCTGTTCCTCCCAAGGGCCTGCGTTGATGGCGGTACACACCATCTGCTCCCCCTTCTGGCGGTAAAAGGACAGCAGATGCCCTCTGCAGGGGCCCCAGCGCAGGGCGCCGGAGCGCAGGGCCTCGGTGCTCTTCCTCAGGGCGCCCAGGGTCCGGAAATGGGACAGCAGCTCCTGATTTTCCCTTCCCCAGGGGAAGGTACGGCGGTTATAGGGATCCTCAAACCCCTCCATTCCCACCTCATCGCCATAATAGACGGTGGGTGCGCCGGGGAAGGTGAAGAGCACCTCCGCGCCCAGCTTCAGCCGGGCAATCCCCCTGGCCATCTCCTCCTGGCTCATCCGGTATTTTCCCCGCCAGGCCTTGGTTTCCTCCCCTTTGTCCTCCCCTACGCCCAGGTGGGTGAGAATGCGCACGGTGTCGTGGGTACCTAGGAAATTCATAGCGGAATAAAAGGCAAAGGAAGGGTAATTCTCCCGCAGGGTTTCCATCCCCTCCCGGAAGTCGTTGGCCTCCCCTCCCAGCAGGAAGTCGATGAGCGCCGTGCGGAAGGGATAGTTCATCAGGCCGTCCAGATGGCCGCCCAGCAGGTGCCGGCGGCGCACGTCATAGGCGATCTTAGTGGTGCCGTCCTCCCAGACCTCGCCGATGACCACCGCGTTGGGGTTGGTCTCCCGCACAGCCCGGTGGATCCCCGCCACGAAATCATCGGGCAGCTCATCCGCCACATCCAGCCGCCAGCCGTCTGCACCGGCCCGCAGCCAGCGCCGCACCACGGCGTTCTCATCCCCGAAGATAAAGTTTCGGTAGCTCTCGTCCTCTTCCTCCACATTGGGCAGGGAATAGATTCCCCACCAGCACTGGTACTCCTTGGGCCAGTTTTTGAACTGGAACCAGGAATAATAGGGGGAGTCCTTGGACTGACTGGCCCCCAGCCCGGGATAGAAGCCATCCCCGTTGAAATACTTGCTGACAAACCCCGTGTGATTGAACACCCCGTCCAAAATCACCTTGATCCCCCGCTTGTGGGCCTCCTGACACAGGTGTGTGAACTCCTGCTCATCTCCCAGCATGGGGTCGATATGCTCATAGTCCGCCGTGCCATAGCGGTGGTTTTCCGCCGCCTCAAAGATGGGACAGAAATAGATGGACTCCACCCCCAGGGATAGGAGATAGTCCAGCTTTTCCTCCACGCCCTGGAGATTTCCGCAGAAGAAATCCCGGTTGCAGATGTCCTCTCCGTCTGCTGTATAGCCAACCGGGCCTACAACCGGCTCCTCATTCCAATTCTGATGCACCGTTCTTCCCCCCACCATGCCGGTGGGATCGGAAATTCGGGTGCGGTAAAAGCGGTCGGGGAAGATCTGGTAGCACACCCCCCGGCCGAACCAGTCCGGTACCCGGTCCCGGCTGTCGTAAACCGTCAGCTGGTATTCCTCCGTCTCCTCCACGCTGCCGTCGGAGGTCTCCAGCCGGAACTGATACCAGATCAGGCCAGTATAGTCCCCCACGGAAAAGATACAGGTGTAGTCCTCCCTGCTCCGCTGCTGATCCACCCGGCGCATGGGGATCCGCTGGATTCGGTTATCATCAAATTCAAATCTAGCCACCAGAACAGCCTGGAGGATTCCCAGGCTCCGCTTGGGGCGGATGTGGAACTCCACCTCTGTATTCTCCGTCACGGCGCCATATGGCCTTTTGTAGATTTCCAGCCGGGGCCGGAAAGTATCTGCGTCAAGCTTTCCAGACATAACGATGCGTTCCTCACTCTATTCACTGGCTATTCACCGGGAATCAAAAGATTCCATCCAAAGACTCCACAGATAAAAATTCACATGATTTTCTTGTCATACCGTACCATATCATTTTACAGGTCTTGGCATTTTTCGTCAACCAAAAAAAGCGATTTTTTGGCAAAACTGTCCTCTAATCAAAATATGCCGCCAGAACCTGGGCTGCCAGCCCGGCGGCCTCGCTGCCGCTGCCGCCGTTTTCAACCACGATAGCGATGGCCACCTCCGGATTCTCATAGGGCGCAAAGCAGACAAACACCGCATTGGAATGCTCCTGCCCCGTTACCTGGGCGGACCCGGTCTTTGCCCCCACCTTTACCCCCAAGGTGGAAAATGCCTCCCCCACGCTGCCCTGCTCCGCCACCATGGCCATTCCTTTTTTAATGGTGTCCACCGTCTCCCGGGACAGAGGAATCTGGGACAGCACCTGTGGCTCCGCCTGCCGGAGAAGCTGACTGCCATCGTAGCTGGTGACCTCCTTCAGGAGGTGAACCTGATACCGCACACCGCCCCGGAGCAAGGAGGACAGACAGCTGGCCAGCTGCAAGGGGGTGAACAGATTGCTGCTTTGTCCGATGGCCGCCGCCAGGGTGTTTCCCGCGTACCAAACCGTCTCGCTGTCCGCCCCCGCCAGGGTTCCGGAGGCCTCAGTCAGCTCCACGCCGGTAGCCTCCCCCAATCCCAAGGCCCGGGCGTACTCATCCAGCCGGTTAATCCCCAGCCTGCGCCCCACGTCGTAGAAAAACACATTGCAGGAATCCCGCAGGGCCTCCGCCACTGTCTCATAGCCGTGGGTCCGGCCCTCCTGCCGGTACAGCCAGCACTGGGGCTGGTAGTCGGAATAATAGGTATATTTTCCGGTGTCCAAAATCTCTGTCTCCGGGGTGATGATCCCCTCCTCCAGCCCCGCGGCGGCGGTCACCGGCTTGAAGGTGGAACCCGGGGCGTAGGTCCCTTGGAAAGCCCGGTTGAACAGGGGGCTAAGGGGGTCCGCCGCCAGCTGCGAATAGTTTTCCCGGAAGGAGGACAGCTGATAGGTGGGATAGGAGGCCGAGGCCAGAACCCCGCCGTCTCCAATATCCAGCACCACACAGGCGCCGCCCCTGGCCCCCTCCAAGGAGGCCACCAGGTCCGCCATGCCCTCCTCCGCCACCTGCTGCAAGTTCAGATCCAGGGTCAGCGACACGTTGTTTCCGGGGCTGGGCTGGACGGCATAGCTCTGGGACAACAATCCCCCTTCCCCGTCCTCTTGAAGGAGAAGCACCCCATTGGTGCCGTGCAGCTCCTCCTCAAAGGCCCATTCCGCCCCATCAATCCCCACTTCATCGTCCATATGATACCCTTTTTCCTCATATTCCTCCCACTTCTCGGCATAAATCGGACCAATCCTCCCCAAAATGTGGGCGGCGCAGTCCGTCCGGTACACCCGCTTCCCCACCGCCTGGACCGTAACTCCAGGCAGCTCCAGCTCCCGCAGGCGGGTAACAAAGACCGAATCCTCCGTGGACAGCTCCTGGCCATATTCCACCCCGTATTCCCCACACAGCTGCCGCAGGGTCAGCAGGCTCTCCGCGTCGGACAAGGCCTCCTCCACCGTGACACGATAGCTGGTCTCGCTTTCCACCAGCACCTTCCCGTTCCGATCGGTGAGCCTTCCACGGACCGCGTTTTCCACCACCCTCCGGCTGACGGTGGACTGGGTGCGGGAGAGATAGCCGGCCCCGTCCACGATCTGAATTTTATAGAGGAGATAAAAAAATCCGCCAAGAATCAGCCCCATTCCGAGGCAGATCCCAAGCAGACGCTTTTCAACCTTAAATTCCAATTTTTTCCAATTCCTTTTCGCCATCCGCAGCGATTTCATATGGTGCGGGGAAATTGTCTATCTCGGACAGAGCCAGTACCCCGGCACCGCCAATAGGAGGGAAACCAGCCCTTCCCAGGCCGCCGCCTGGATTCCGCCGGCCCCTTGTATCACCCGGGCGGTCTCGCAGAGAAGAATTCCCGGAAGCACCGCCAGCAGGTATTCCAAATAGCGGCTTTTCAGTCCCAGCCGCCCCACCTGCCCGGCCAGCGCCCCCGCTGCCGCCAGGCTCAGGGTCATGGAACAGCCGGAGGCGTAAAACAATCCGTCCCAGAGCAGGCCGGTCAGCAGGCCCGCTTCCAGGCCCCGCCGCCCTCCGGTTCCCAGGGCGCAGACCAAAATCAGGGGCAAAAGGGGCAGTCCCCCTCCCAGCTGTACCAGAACCAGCTGAAGCTCCATGGCGGCCAACAGCCACAGCCCGCTCCGCAGCCAGAACAGCCGCCCCCTCATGGCCGGCCCTCCCAGTCCACCAGGAGAAATACCTCCTCCAAGCTGTCCAGGTCCGCTCCGGGGGTCACCGACGCGGTCTTTTCCAGCCCTCCGCCGGTCAGCAGCAGCTCTTCCACCGTGCCCACCAGCAGGCCGGCCTGACAGCGCCCATTCAGGCCTGAGGTTTCCACCCGGTTTCCCCGCCCTGTCTTACAGTCAGGGCGCAGGCCGGTGAGCGTCAGACTTCCGGTGGTCAGCCCGTTCAGGCTACCGGCAGCCAGGCCCACCTCGCCGCTCTCCTCTACCATCACGCTGACCTCGGTTTCCGGGTCCAGAACGGTTCGGACCGTGGCCCAGCCCGGGCCGGTCTCCGCAATCTGGCCCACCAGGACATTGTGCTCGGTGATGACCCAATCCCCCGGCTCCGCCAGGGAATCCGCCCCAAGGGTCACGTTCAGGATATCGTGCCAGGCGGTTTTTTCCCGGCTCAGCACCTGGGCGGTCTCCAACACCGTCTCTCCTTTGCTGTCCCGAAGGCCCAGCAGGGTGCGCAGGCGCTGGTTTTCCGCCTCTGCCTGTTCTCCCAGACGGAGTTCCTCCCGCAGAGCGGCCAGCTCTTCGTTGAGCCGCTGATTCTCTCTCATCAATTCGTCATACCCGGTTAGGTACGCCTTTCCCGCCTGAACCCGGTCCTGAATCCAGGCCGCCCCCTGCCGCAGGGGCAGCGCGGCGGTGGTCACAGCCTGACGGATCAGGCTGCTCTTTTCGGGCAGCAGGCAGGCGGCAACACCAAGACAGAAAAGCACCGCAGTCCAAAAAAGACGGAATCTGCGCCTTCTTCTCTCCCTCAATCCAGTGCGCCAAGCATGGTTACCAGCCTGCACACAGGCAGGCCCACCACGTTGGCGTAGTCACCTTCGATGCGGTGGATAAACCGGGCGCCCTTGCCCTGGATTCCGTAGGCGCCGGCCTTATCCAACGGCTCTCCGGTGGAAACATACCACTCAATTTCCTCCTCGGTCATCTTTCGGAAAAAGACGTTGGTCACCTCATGGGCCACCAGCTGCTGGTCCCCCTTGATGACAGTTACACCGGTATAGACCTGATGCTCCCGGCCGGACAGCGCCCGCAGCATCTCCCTGGCCTTCTCCGGGCTGCCGGGCTTTCCCAAAACCTGATGACCCAGGGCCACCACGGTGTCCGCCCCAATGACAATGTCCTCCGGGCCGCACCTTTTTGCCACCTCGCCGGCCTTCTGCTGGCTCAGCTTTTCCACCAGGCTGCCGGGATTCAGCTCCGCCCACAGCGTCTCTTCCCCTTCCGCGGGGATCACCTGAAATTCCTCCAGCCCGATCTGGCGGAGAAGCTCTCTCCGCCTGGGGGACTGGGATGCCAAAATAATTGCCATTTGATTGCCTCGCCTTTCCTTATTTTCCGGTGGAGCCAAAGCCCCCGGCGCCCCGCTCCGTGCAGTCCAGCTGGTCCACCATTTCCAGCTCCACCTGGATCACCGGCATAATCGCCATCTGGGCCACCCGGTCTCCAGGCTGCACGATATAATCCGCCTTCCCGGCGTTCCGCAGGTTTACCCGGATCTCTCCCCGGTAGTCGCTGTCAATGACCCCCACACAGTTGGCGGGGGTGATGCCGAATTTGACCCCCAGGCTGCTTCTGGCAAAGATCAGAGCCACGTATTCCGCAGAGGGCAGCCCAATGGCAATCCCCGTGGGAATGTTGGCCTGTCCCCCGGCGGGAACCACCACCGGGGCGTCAATGCAGGCATGAAGATCCATGGCGGCTGAGCCGGAAGTGGCGTAAAAGGGGGCGGGGATGGATGTACCGATCTTGTCCGACAGGGCCTTGATTTGCAGCTTCATATTATTCCACCTCTCTGTAATATAGACCTCTGGTGTAATCCCCACGCTCCGGGGGTACCTGGCCCAGATACTGCTTTAGAACTTGGACGCAGGCCTCCGGCGTCTCCAGGGTAAACCGGAGGCGCAGGCTGGCCATGCCAAGGCTGAGATAGTCCGGTTTATCCGCCAGATAGAGCACCTTGGAGTTCAAAAGCTCATTGCGGCAGCCATAGGCCCGGACCACCGGAAATTTTGCCCCGCGCCGGTCTGTCAGGTTATTTTTCTCAGATTCGCAGCCGTGTATACATCTTCCGCCAGTCCGATTGGAAATGATGCAGTTTTCCATAATCATCAGGGGCAGCCGTCCGTAGACGATCATCTCCAGGGGCAGCTCCCGGCTCAGATCCCGGATCCGGGGCATCCGCTGCTCAAAGCTGACGGTGGCCTTCTCCAAACCCAGTTCCTTTAATTCCCGGATGGTCTCGCTGTTGCACACCCCCAGGCCGTAATCTCCAATGACCCGGAAGCCCAGCCTCTTGGCCAGAGCCACGCCCCCCCAGGTGGAACAGACACAGGTGTCCACCCCGGCGGCTTTGGCCTTGCTTAACAGCCCTTCCGCACCCTGGGTCTCCCGATCCCACAGCACCCGGGGCAGGGTCACCGCCACCCGGCATCGCTGGGTCAGCCGCCCCAGTTTTTCCACATTTGCCCCCATTTCCAGGGGAATATCCACCCTGGCGGGGTCCAAATCCAGCAGCGCCCGGCTGAGCTGGTTCCAGTTTTCCACCGACACCGTGAATTCCGGCTGCACCCTCCCTCCCCGAACGGGCTTTTCCGGCCGCCAAGGCCTCTGCTGATGCTGGGGCGGGGCGGTCCTCTGGGCAGAAAGAGCCTCCAACGCCTGCCGGCGCAGGCCGTTCAGCGCGGACAGAGGCAGAGACAGCCCCTCCTCCACCTGGGCGGATACCCTGGCCAGATAGGGGGTGCCTCCGGTCTTTCCCAGCTGAGCCTCCACCTGTTGGGCTGTCACCGCCCTTTTGACGGCCTCCTCCGGGAAGTTGCCCTGAACCACAGCCCGGTGGCCGTCCCCGTCGGAGACGGTCACCGTCACCGGTTCCTCCCGAGCCACCCGGGCGGCCAGATCCACCCACACCTTCGGGTGCTCCCCCCGCTGGTATTCCGCCTTTGCCCTGGCGAACATGGGGGTAGGGTCCACCTCATTGTCCTTGTGGACGCCAAACATGGCCGGTCCGTGCCGATCCATGAAATAGCCGTCGGTAAAGCCCTGCCGGGAAAAAGCGGCCCGCAGCTGTTCCTGCTCCTCCGCCGTGGGTTCCCGGCCCTCCCGCAGCGCGCTGGCATAGATTTTCGTGACAATGGCCACATATTCCGGCCTCTTCATGCGGCCTTCGATCTTGGCGCAGGCCACCCCCATATCCTGAAGCTCCTTCAGGTGCCGGGCCAGAGACATATCCTTCAAGCTGAGCAACTCTTTGTTGGCCTTTCCGTTCCAGCCGTATTTCAGGCGACAGGGTTGGGCGCACAGTCCCCGGTTGCCGCTGCGCCCACCAAGCACGGAGGAAAAAAAGCACTGCCCGGAATAGCACATACACAGGGCGCCGTGGATAAAGACCTCAATTTCAATGGGGGATTTGGCGCAGATCTCCCCAATCTGGTCCCGGGACAGTTCCCGGGAAAGCACCACCCGGGTAATTCCCAAGTCCGCCGCCAGCTTGACCCCATCCAGGCTGTGCAGGGTCATCTGGGTGGAGGCGTGGAGCTGCAGCTGGGGCGCCGTGGCCCTGGCCATTCTCAGAACCCCCAAATCCTGCACCAGCAGGGCGTCCACCCCCACCTGATCCGCATAGCGTACCAGCCTGGAGGCCTCCTCCAGCTCCCGGTCATAGAGCAGGGTATTTAAAGTCAAATAGACCCTGGTTCCCCGCAGGTGGCAGTACTCCACCGCCTGCTTCAGCTCTTCCTCTGTGAAATTGGCTGCGTTCCGCCTAGCATTGAAGTTGCCGCAGCCCAGATAGATGGCATCCGCGCCGCTTTGGACGGCGGCGGTCACCGCCTCCGGCGAGCCTGCCGGAGAAAGCAGTTCCATCATCAACGAATCCTCCCGTATTCTGACCACATGAAAAAACGCAGAGCCAAAGGGGAGCTGCCGCTCCGCTCTATGCTCTGCGCTCCGTGTCAGATTTTTTATTCTTCCTCAACGTATTCCCCGGCCAGCGGGAGCTGTCCCCGCGTCTCTTTCTTGGTCTTGGAGCCTTTGCTGCCCTTGGAGCTTTGACCCTGCTGGGAGCGCTGGTTCCGTTTGGCCTCCCGGAGCTGCTGCTCTGCCCTCCGGGTATCCTCCAGGGCCTGCATCAGCTGGCGGCGCAGCTCCTCAGCGGCGGCCCGCTCCTTAAAGAGCGTATCGGCCAGGTTCAGGGCAGCTACTGTGGCGCAGTCCACGCCGCTGCGATACCGGTTGGTGCGGCGCACTTCCTCCATCTGCCCGTTTACAAAATCCGCCACGCGGTACATATACTGGGTGTCCTCCTCCGCGCTTAAATGATAACGCCGTCCATCCAGCACCACTGTCACTTTGTTGCTCATCTCTATCTTTCAACTCCTCGCCGCAATGGGGTGCTTTTCCTGCATTTCTTGTTTCTGATACCACAAATGGCATATGATCCATTTTGAAAGTATTATATCACAGTTTTCACTTATAAAAAAGGGAAAGAAGCAATTTTTCTCAGGATTCTTTTATCCTCCGGCCTGGACCGCCTTACCGGCCTCTCCGTTCCCCTCCAACAACTTTCCAGTTTCCTACTTTACGAAGGGCCGGTTTTGTTGTAAAATGACGGTGTATCGAGTTTTCTTGCCGAAGGGAGGGCAGCCCATGTCCACACAAAAAATTGGGATCACATCCGGTTCCATTTCCATGACAAACCGCACTGCGGATAAGCTGATCGACCAGGCCTCCGGGGACGGGGCGCTGCTTTTCCTCTATCTGCTGCGCCACAACGGCTACTATGACCCCTATGCCGCAGGGAAGTCCTTGCACTGGGATGGGGAGCGAGTGACCCGCACCTTTGCCGAGCTGGAAAATCTGGAGCTGGTGAAGGGCGTGGAGGTGGAAAAAAGCCCCACTGTCAGCGCGGCGGATGCTCCAGAGTATACCTCCGAGATGATCGCAGAGGAGCTGGAATCCTCCACCTCCCATTTCCCCTCCCTCCTCAATGAGGTGGAACGGAAGCTGGGCAACAAGCTGAGCTACCAGAATTTGCGCATCCTTATGGAGCTTTACGATTACTTAGCCCTTCCTCCTGAGGTGATCTACCTGCTGGTCTCCTATATGGTAGAGGAAACCGCCTACCGAAAGGGGGCCGGGATCCGCCCCAAGATGTGGGAAATTAAGCGGGAGGGCTACCGCTGGGCAGCCAAGGGCCTGGACTCCCTGGACACCGCCACCGCCTATGTGGAGAAGATGTCCTACTTCCGCTCCCAGGAGGGCCAGGTGCTGGCCATTGTGGGGATCACCGGCCGCCGGGCCACCGACAAGGAGCGCACTTATATCAACTCCTGGCTGGAAATGGGCTTTGGGGAGGAGGCCATTCATCTGGCCTACGAAAAGACCCTGTTTAACATCCGGGTCTGGAAGTGGACCTACTGCAACGGCATCCTGAAAAACTGGCACCAGAAGAACCTGCACACGGTGGAGGAAATTGTGGCCGCGGAACGCAGCGCTTCCGTTTCCTCTTCCCGCAAGCAGTCCTCTCCCCCTGCCGGCAATGCCCAAGCTGCCGCAGATACCCAGGCGGAGGATTTACTTTGGCTCCAGGAATATATGAAAAAGCGGGGACAGGCTCCTGCCAATTAACCGATTGAAAGGAATTTTTCCATGTCATACGAATCCAGCGTCATTGAAGCTGCTACCAGGCAGCTGGAAGCCCGCCGGGCAGACCGGCAAGTTCTGTTTGCCAGTCGCCGGACAGAAATTTACCGCAAGCTGCCCCGGACTGAGGAAATCGACCACCGCCTGAAGGCCACCATTCCCGCCCTGCTCTCCGTGGCCATGCGGAAGGGGGGCAGTCCCTCGGAGGCCGTTTCCGCCATGCGCAGGGAAAATCTGTCTCTGCAAAGGGAGCGGGCAGACCTGCTGAAAAACGCCGGCTATCCGGAAGATGCGCTGTCAGACCCCCCTCTCTGCCCTCTGTGCGGGGACTCCGGCTGGCGGGGGGCGGAAATGTGCGCCTGTCTGAAGGAGCTGTGCAAAAAGGAACAGATCAAGCAGCTGTCCTCCATGCTGGATCTCCACGGCCAGTCCTTTTCCTCCTTCCGGCTGGACTATTATTCCGATGACTCTGCCAAGGGAATTCAGGGGCTTTCCCCTCGGTTCATCATGTCCACTAATCGCACCCTCTGCCAAGACTACGCCAACCAATTTCCTAATCACCCCTGCCGCAACCTGTTTTTGTCCGGAGCGCCGGGGCTGGGAAAAACCTTCCTCTCGGCCTGCATTGCCCGGGTGGTTTCGGAAAACGGCTTCTCTGTGGTCTATGACACTGCCGGCAACATCTTTGCCCAATTTGAGGCCCGGAAGTTTGAAAAGGATGCAGCCGCCCAGGAGAGCGCCCACCGTTACCTGAACTGCGACCTGCTGATTATAGACGATCTTGGCAGCGAGATGACCACCGCCTTCACCCAATCGGTGCTCTATGAGATCGTCAACACCCGGCTGATCTCCAACCTGCGGACGGTGATCTCCTCCAACCTGTCCCTGCCTGAGGTGGGACAGCGCTATCTGCCCCAAATCTACTCCCGGCTGTCCGGAGAATATCGCGCCCTCCCCTTTGTGGGAGAGGACATCCGCCAGCAGAACCGGAATCGCTTATAATATGATGTATATCCGTGCCGGAGATTTTTCTCCGGCACGCTTTTTTTGCCGACTTGGTTCTCTTTGATTTCCGGGAAATAGGGGCTATGCTAGAAGTATCAACCAATGAAAGGGGTTTTGCCGAATATGCCCATTACTCGCAAGCGGGGCTTCTTTGAAAGCAACCGCATCCTGTACCTTTCCATCGACGCCATCTCTCCCAATCCCAATCAACCCCGCACCCACTTTTCCCGAGAGGGTCTGGAAGAGCTGTCCGCTTCCATCAAGGCCCATGGAATCCTCCAGCCCCTCTCCGTCCGAAAGGCCTCCACCGGCTATGAGCTGATCTCCGGGGAGCGCCGTCTCCGGGCGGCGAAGATGGCCCACCTGACCCAAGTGCCCTGCCTGCTGGTCTCCGTGGGGGAGCTGGAGTCCTCCCTGCTGGCCCTGATTGAAAACCTCCAGCGCCGGGATCTGGATTTTATTGAGGAAGCCTCCGCCCTGTCCCGGCTGATCTCCACCTATCACCTGTCCCAGGAGGAGGCCGCCCAAAAGCTGGGAAAATCCCAATCTGCCATTGCCAACAAGCTGCGTATTTTGAAGCTGTCTCCGGAAATCCTCTCCCTGCTGCGGGAGAACGACTTGTCCGAGCGCCACGCCAGGGCACTGCTCCGCCTTCCTGAGGAACAGCGCCTGCCGGTGACCAAGACCATCATTGAACAAAAGCTGACTGTGGCCAAAACCGACGAGCTGATTGACCGTCTCCTCTCCGCCCAGCCTGTCCACAAAAAATCCAAGCCGCCTACTTATCTGATTAAAGACGTCCGTCTCTTCCTCAACTCCCTTGACCGGAGCATGAGCCTGATGAGGCAGGCGGGGCTTCCTGTCTCCTGTGGCCGCGAGGACACGGATTCCGCCATTCTGCTGACCATTTCCATCCCGAAAAAGCAGCACCTTTAAAGGGAATGTTTCACGTGAAACACAGACGCAATTTTTCAAATCAGCGTCTGGGAATAATTCCCGTTGTGCAGTGAAAAATCCATTGCTTTTTATCCTGTAAATGAGTATAATGAATTTTGTATCACAACTGAAACATACAGGAAAGGAACGCGGAACATGGGAAAGATTATTGCGGTTGTCAACCAGAAGGGCGGCGTGGGAAAAACTACCTCCTGCGTCAATCTGGCGGCCTATCTGCAAAAGGCAGGCAGGCGTATTCTGGTCTGCGACAGCGATCCCCAGGCCAACGCCACCTCCGGCTTTGGAGTGGACAAGGTTGCCGCCTCTCCCAATATCTACGATGTGCTCATCAACGGCCGGCCTGCTGCCGACGCGGTGGTACATACTCCCTTCTGTGATGTGATCCCCTCCAACAAGGAGCTGGCCGGAGCCGGCATTGAGATGATCGGCCTGAACCGCCGGGAATTCCGGATGCGGGATGCCTTGTCACCTCTGCGGGACAGCTATGATTTTATCTTTATTGACTGCCCGCCCTCCCTGGAACTGCTGACCCTGAATGCGCTCTGTGCCGCGGACCGGGTTTTGGTGCCGGTACAGTGCGAGTATTACGCGCTGGAGGGACTTAGCGACCTGCTGAGCACCATGCGCATCGTTAAGCGCTCTATGAACTCTGTTCTGGCTTTGGAGGGAGTGCTTCTGACCATGTATGATGGACGCACCAACCTGTCCATGCAGGTGGCGGAAGAGGTAAAGCACTACTTTCCCGGCAAGGTCTACGCCACTGTGATACCAAGAAACGTCCGCCTTTCAGAGGCCCCCAGCCACGGAAAGCCGGTGTTGGCCTATGACCCCTATTCCAGGGGGGCGGAGGCCTATAAAGCCCTGTCAGGGGAGTTTTTGAAAAAGAACTCCTGAGGGCAATGTTTCACGTGAAACACTTCGCAGGAAAGGAAGCTGAGAATGGCAAAACGAACTATGGAAAAGGGTTTGGGCAAAGGCTTGGGCGCTCTGTTTGGTGAAGGCGCTATGATGGAGTCCGAAGCCGTCACCTCTACCCTTCCCATCTCTCAGATTGAAGCCAGTCTGAAACAGCCGCGGAAGCATTTTGACGGGGAAAGTCTGGATGACCTGGCGGAGTCCATCCGCATTCACGGTGTTCTCCAGCCCATCATCGTCCGCCTGCTTGCCAGCGGATATTATCAAATTATCTCCGGTGAACGCCGCTGGCGGGCAGCCCGTCAGGCGGGACTGGGAGAGATTCCCGCCATGATTATTGAGGCGGATGACCGAAAGGCCATGGAGCTGGGCCTGATCGAAAACCTTCAGCGGGAGGATTTGAACCCCATGGAGGAGGCCAGCGGCTATCAGGTCTTGATGCAGGAGCACGGCATGACCCAGGAGGAGGTTGCCGAACGGGTGGGACGCTCCCGCCCTGCGGTGGCCAATGCCCTGCGCCTTCTCTCCCTCCCCAAGGAGGTTCAGGACATGGTGGCAGAGGGGGAGCTGTCCAGCGGACACGCCCGGACGCTGATCCCCCTGAACGATCAGAATCTGCAAATCCAACTGGCCCAGCGCATTGTGGCTGACGGTCTTTCTGTCCGGCAGACGGAGGAGATGGTGAAACGGCTGCAAAAGCCCAAAAAGGAGCAGCCCTCCAAGTCAAATTCCAATCTGATCTATTACCAGCAGGCAGAGAAGGATTTATCCTCCCACCTGGGGCGGAAGGTCCGTATCACCCCCGGCAAAAAGAAGGGTAAGCTGGAACTGGAATATTACAGCATGGACGATCTGAATGATCTCCTTGATGCGCTCCACACGCTGAAACAGAGACAGAAGGAGGACAGTGCCCCATGATCGCGGAAAAGGAACAGAATACCACCCCGGTTGAGAAGGAATCGCCCAAAAAACGGCGCACCCAGCCGGTTCTCATCTATCTGATCATTTTAACAGTGGTGGTGGTGGGCATGCTCATCCTGTCCTATGCCATGCAGCGGAGAAATACCCAGCATTTGGAGGATTTAAATAAAACTGTCACCGGAATTCAAAGCAGCTATGACTCCATGGTCACCATCAATGACCTCCACGCTCAAATTGATACCATGACGGCTCAGATTTCCCAGTATGAGGATCAAATTGAGGACCTGCAGGAGCAGCTGGAGCAGGCAAAGTCCGATGCGGATGCCGCAGGGGATGCCGCCTCTGCCAACGAGCAAAAGCTGAACGACACCCTGGGCGCTTTGGAATATCTGATTTTGCTGGAACAGTATTATCAGGAAGAGGACTATCAAACCTGCGCCGCCATCATCAGCACCATGGAATCCGCCGGTTATAATCAAGCCCTGTCCAATGATTCCTGGAGCACCAATGTGGCAGAGGGGAAAAGCGCCGCAGAGCGTTACACAGAGATCAAACAGGCAGTACAGGCCAATCCCCCAGCCGCAACAGAATAAAAGAGGAGAATAAAAAACCATGCTTGACATTAAATTTGTCCGCGACAATCCGGACGTTGTCAAAGAAAACATCAAAAAGAAGTTTCAGGAGGAAAAGCTCCCCCTGGTGGATCAGGTCATTGACCTGTATAATCAGGCGTTGGAGGCCAAGCAGGCCGGCGAGGCCCTGCAGGCCAACCGCAATGCCCTGTCCAAGCAGATCGGCCAGCTGAAGGGCAAGGCCAAGAAGGATCCGGACCACGCCGGAGAGTACGAGGCCCAGGCTGCCCAGCTCCAAGCCCAGGTCACCCGGGAATCCGAGGAACGGGAAGCCCTCATCGCCAAGGAGGCGGAGCTGAATGCCAGGGTGCGGGAGATCATGCTGGTGATTCCCAACATCATTGACCCCTCCGTGCCCATTGGCCCGGATGATTCCTGCAACGTGGAGGTTCAGCGCTTCGGCGAGGCCAAGGTACCTGATTTTGACATCCCCTACCACGCAGAGATCATGGCCTCCTTCAACGGCCTGGATTTGACCAGCGCCCGGCGGGTCTCCGGCACCGGCTTTTATTATCTGCTGGGGGACATTGCCCGGCTCCACGAAGCGGTGCTGGCCTATGCCCGTGACTTTATGATTGGCCGGGGCTTTACCTATGTGATTCCCCCCTATATGATCCGGGGCGAAATGG
>CAZVVH010000014.1:0-17591 GCA_964630475.1 uncultured Oscillospiraceae bacterium
CCTTTCAGGGAGGACATGGCCGCCGCAATGGCGGAATAGGTGTCTGAACCGGAGGAGGTCACCACTCGGGTGGTAAAGGTGGAATTGTTACCGCCGCCGTGCTCCATATGGAGCATCAGCGCAATATCCAGCACCCTGGCCTCCAGTTCTGTATAATCCTGGTCAGGGCGCAGCATTTGCAAAATATTTTCCGCTGTTGAAAGGCTGGGCTCCGGGCGGTGGATATACATACTCTGATCGTTCTGATAGTGATTGTAGGCGTGATAGCTGTAAACCGCCAGCATGGGGAACTGGGCAATGAGCTGGATACTCTGCCGAATGCAGTTGGCAATCCCGCAGTCCTCCGCCTTATCATCATAGGATGCCAGCGTCAAAATACTGCGGGTAATGGAGTTCATAATGTCCTTGGTTGGGGCCTTCATAATCACATCCCGGGTAAAATTGCTGGGAAGGGTACGGCAATCGCTGAGCAGCAGCCGGAACTCCCCAAGCTCCCGCTCGGTTGGCAGTTTGCCGAACAGCAAAAGATAGGCGGTCTTCTCAAAGCCGTATTCCCGGGGCTGCAATTCAGACACCAGGGTGCTGATCTGATACCCCCGATACCACAGCTCTCCTTCGCAGGGAACCCGCTTGCCGCCCTCCTCCTTTACGCCGTTGACCTTGGAAATTTTTGTTAAGCCTGTCAGAACCCCTGCGCCGGTATCGTCCCGCAGCCCTCGATTTACACCATACTCCAAAAACAGCGTGTCCGGAATCCTGCCGTCCCGCTGGCAGGCTCTGGCCTTTTCCGCGGAATATGCCATCAGATCCCAATTATTCATCCGCAAGTACCTCCATTCCGTCAATCTCCGCTCTGACAACCTCCTCCAGCTTTGCCAATTCACCCAGCAGTTGAATGAAGTTCTCTTCCCCATAGGAGACGATCACCCGATGGTAAAACTCCTTCAGGATTTCCTCCTGCTCTAGAGTATCGGCTGCGCTGCCCTCGGTGAACAGGATATAGGTACCCTCCTCTCCGGTGCCGTCAAATTTCCACTGTACCAGCCCTTTCGCCTTGAGTGCCTTTACGATCTGGGTCACCTTGCGCATGGGCAGCTTAAGCCGTTTTGCAATCTCCGAAAGATACAGGCGATCCTCCCCAGTGTTTTGAACGTGCTGGGTGAACATCCACATAAATACAAAATCCGTTGTGGACATTTTCCCGAAGATCTTATTCAAATCCAGTTTCTCCTTGCGGCTTCGGAGTATACCCGCAACCAGAGGAAGCTGCTGCGGAAGCTTCGCAGCTGTCAGGCTGATCTCATCTTTTCTTTTTTCGCTCATAGGGTTTCTTCCGTTCCGTAATTTCCAGTGCTGACATCTCCAACCCGTTCCTGAATATACGCTGCGAACCTGCAGGCCTCCCGAATGTCCTCCCGGTCCGGATGGCTCTCCGCGCCGGCATAAATCTGTTCCAACTGTGTCCGGTGGTCCGGAATTGCCGCCAGCCACCGTTCCTTCTGATGCTCCGCGATCCTGCCCTGGCAAAGAAACAGTCCCAGATTCTCCACATGTTCCGGCACCCAAATATCCAAGGCCTTGGCCAGCTTGCTTCGATACGCCTCCGTAGTGGGATAGCCGCAGGTTGCAAAGACCGCCAGCTTGCCGCCCTGGATCTCATCCAAGGCATTCAGCAGCGCCATGCTGTAAGTATTGTTTCGGATGCTGCAGCCGATCAGGTAGACATCCGCCGTGGGAAACCCCTTAAGGCGGTCCAGATTATAGAGCTGCTTGCTGTCACTCTTGATGCTCTTATAAATTGCCTCTGCAATCTGTTTTGTATTTCCACTGGCGGA
The DNA here is from genome assembly GCA_964630475.1 of uncultured Oscillospiraceae bacterium. GTDB lineage: Bacteria > Bacillota > Clostridia > Oscillospirales > Oscillospiraceae > JAJQBJ01. Next base: position 1,836 of record CAZVVH010000014.1, read on the forward strand.
CTGATAAATCACCGCATATCTCATAAACAACATCCTTTCTATTTTCCAATATAGTCTGTCTTATTTTCCAGCAGTTTATTATGAAACCTCCCAAAAACAAATCGGCTGCGCTTGTAAGACCTCCTTCGCCTTGCAGTTGTCTAATCGTTTGTTTTTAAACAATTATACATCAAAAAAGCCGCCTGTCAATGGATTTCACAAATTGTTTACATATTCAGAATTTTCTCCATGTTCTGACGGAGTTTTTTTGAAATTTGTTTCAGTGCCTCCATTTCCTCCGGAGTTATCCCCTCAAAGAGTTCCCGGGTCAGCTTTGCCCAAGCCGTATTAATGGACTCGATCATCGGCATTGCCCCTTCGGTCAGCCCATAATGAACATATCTCCTGTCGTTCTCATCCCTGTGGACAGTAATATAGCCCTTCTGGGACAGACTATCCACTGTTTGGGAGATATGGCCCTTGTTGGCATTCAGATACCGGGCAATATCTAACAGCGTATTGTACTCCCCGCACTTGGACAGGAAATAGAGCACCTCAATCTCAATGCGCTTCAGTTGGTACTGCTTTCTGACATTGCTCATCTCCCGCTCCATAAGCCGCTTGAACTGACCGCCCCGCAGAAGGGCCTCCACCGGCTTTTCCATGATATACACCCCCATATTCCGACACTGACTGGTTTTCAAAGAAATTTCGATTGAATTGTAGCAATCTTTTGTCAGGCTGTCAACCGCTTTCTCATCCCAAAGCATCCTGTCTATAAAAGCCTGGAGCGAAACATTCAAATTGAACCACAAGACCCTCCACCCGCATATACTGGACTGTCTGACCATATTCCATAAGGAGGATTTTCCCCTGAATCAAACGCAGGACTATATTATCCAGTCCCTGGAGCTGCATCTGTTTTTCGCGCGGATTATGAAGGAACACGCCCTGTTTATTCGGGGGCTGTTGGATCCCTCGGAGGAACCCTTGATTACCACTGCCGATCAATTTGCCTCGGAGTTCAAGCGCCTGCTGTAGGCCTCTGCCAAAGCCAACAATCAGATGATCCAGAGCTGTGACAGCGATGCCCATTCGCTGACGCAAAAACTCCGCGACTTCAAACAAGCCGGGGTGGAAGGCATTGAGGCATGCAAAATCCGCGCCCTGATCCTTCCCCTGCTGGCCGATCACGTCCTGCGGGAGGCAAACCACTATATCCGGATTCTGGAAGATACGTCGTAAGCTCTTCGTAAAATGCCAACAGCACCCCCTTATGTTATTCGGATAACCGAGATATCAGGGGGTGCTGTGAATGCAAAAGACACCGGAAATTTGATGTTAATTTTACCTATCCTTATCTGAATTCTGATAGAAGCTCCCGTGCTTTTTCCGGTATAGTATAGTCAGATCAGGAAGAAAGAAGGTGAGCAAAGAATGGAACACCATGTCGGCGCGTCAGACATTGATGATCTGATTTTTGAATCAGACACGCTGACTGTCAGTGATCGCTGACAGAAGGGGATCAGCGGCCGATGATTCCATACTCCTTCATCAGCTCAATCCGCTGCTTTCCGATTTTGAGACTCTCCGCCGCATGATTGTCAGATACCGAGCCGGTCTCCTTTCGATACTTGAGGACCCGGCTCATCCAGGCCACAGGCAGCAGATAGGGATGCTGCTTCAAATACGGGAATCTTCCCTGCAGAGCCTTTGCAGATGGAAACACGGTTTTCAGAACCCCGCCGCTGGCCTTTTTCCCCTGCTTCTGGGCAGACACCGCATTCAAAGTCAGATTGCTACTGTGCTTTCTGCTCATATTGGAGTCGCCATAGATTCCGGAATCCAGGAGGTCCATCAGCATAGCGGTCTCATCCACCTGGATGCTCCGCCAGGGAACAGGGTAGCAGGCCTTCTCCCGATCAAAGGTCAGATACTTTTCCCCAATTTGGAACAAGGACGCCGCGAACCGCTCCCCATGGATCTCCCTGCAGTTTTCCAGCACCCGATCCCAGTCAATTTGATCTCCGTAGGCATTTGCAAATAAAACAATATCACAGACCTGCCGGATGCCAAAACCGCTGTGGAGGAAATGCTTGAACGCATGGCAGATCAGGTAAAACAAATGGTCCGTATAACCCATCGTAGTGACAGAGCCGCCCTGCACCGGTACCTCGATCAGCCGTTGTTCTATCCCTTCAAAGAAACCATTAAAATCCCCATATGCTTCGCAATCAGGCGGAAACAGGCTCTTATGCAATTCAATATAGATCGGGCTGCCCTTCTTCCCATAGGGGATCTCATAATCGGCATCAATATCCTGCTCCGGTGTGGAAAGCTCCATGCCGTATTCCAGCATAGTGTCATGGCACAGCTTGAACTGCTCCGGCGGGATCAGGATATCCTCGTCGCCGGACATGCGATAATCAGGATTTGGATAAAGGCTTCGGCACACGATTCCCTTGACCACACAGGGGGTGACACCCGCCGCCTTCAGATGCGCAAAGAGGGAAAGGAACTCACTGGTCTTTATGGCCTGCAGCATAACCGAATGAAGGATGGACCGTTTATAGGACGCAAAGACCTCCTGAGCAGATTCCAGGGCAGCGGGGCAGCTGTAAACCGCTTCATAAATCATGGGCAGGATATGGTGGGTATTCGCCAGCCGGAGCAACGCCAGCCAATCCTGGGGCCGGAGCTTGCCGTCCCATTGCACCTGTTTGTTTTCCAGCGCGGCTTTTGTTGCCTCCAGAAATAGAGTTTGAATCTGTTCCATATCGCTCCTTACTCCCATACGTCAGGAATTCAATCAACCGCGGTTCTCATCAAGCCGCAGGAATGACGCTCTATCTTCTTTTTTATTATGACATAGGATCTACACAAAATCAAGGTTCAGATCCCCCCTGACTCTGGACCGTCACAAGCCGATGCGCCGTGCAAAACGTTTCGCACGGTCTGCAAGAAGGCATACACAGCAGGATTGGTACATTCCTTCATCCAAACAGCACAAAAGTCCACAGGCGGAAAATCCGGCAGCGGGATATGAACCAAATTGGGATGATTGCAGGCCTGGTGGTACATATTAAACGCTGCGATTCCCAGTCCCGACTCCACGCAGAGGATTTGAGACTTCAGGTCCGGAGCGGTCATAAAGCTTGGCTCAAATCCGGCAGCCCGACAGGTTTGGCGCATTTTTGCAGAGATGACGCTGGATTCCGCCTCCGCCACCTCCACAAAGATATCATCCGCAAAGTCCTTCAGCGCCACACCCGGCACCCCTGCCAGAGGATGATCCTTCGGAAGGACCAGCTGATTTGCCAGCGCGTAAACCCGCATATAGTCAAATTCGCTGTGCACCTCCACGTCCATCTGCAAGGTGATCCCCACATCCAACTGGTAGCTCCGCAGCGCCTCCAGCATGGCGTGGAAGCCATACCGCTGAATCTCCAACTGAATTCCATCGTGCTCCGCCTGAAAGCCGTGGAGAAGCCGGGATGTCTCCGCATCCAGCAGCTGCCCTTCCAACAGCCCCAGACGAAGTTCTCCTTCGTCCCCCTGGAATACCCGCTGGGCCTGAACAACGGTACTCAGATACTCTGGATAGAGCCGGGAAAGCCCCTGATACATCACTTCCCCCGCCGCCGTCAGCAGATTGCCCTTGGAGGCCCGGACAAACAGCGGAAAGCCCAGTTCCCGCTCCATGGCGGCAATCTGTCGCCCAAAGGTAGGTTGGCTCATATACAGCTTTTGCGCCGTGATGGAAAAGCTACGGTTCTCCGCCGCGGCCAGAAAGCACTTGATCTGTGTCAATGTCATTTTCTCACCCCGCTTTATGACAACTATACTATTTTTTGAAATACCTTTCAACCTACCCTTTCACTTCCTGCAATTATTTTATACAAAGGTCATTCTGGACATTTTTTCGCAAAAAACCTACAATAGAATCAGGCAAAAGCAACAAACACAGATCAATTTTTGAGAATCGAGGTATCAGCATGAGCACAAAAAAAGCAAAAGACATTAAGCTGGTTATCCAGCCGGTCATCGGCATCATGGTACACGAGTATGAATTCGAAGGCCCCTGCCGGTTTGGCTCTGGCCTTGAGCTGACCACTGAGTTTGACCGCATGGTGGGCGCAAATGGCTACAAGGCTTTTCGGGACAACCTGGCCAGGTACATTGCACCGGAAGCTGAATTTGAACTGCTGGAACCGGTCAGCGCCGAGATTACGGAGACCTTCGAAGTGACCGAAGCCATGATGGCAGAGCTGACCAAGAATGATTCCCAGGCAGACGTCTACCTCTTCACCTCCATTGGGCGCACCTATCCCATTGTCCTAGAATTGGTCTCCCGCACCAGGAAGCCCTTTATCTGTCTTCAGGAGTGCTGCGACAAGACTCAGGTGCCCGCTATGCTCCGCTCCAGAGGGCTGGAATGCGTCTGCGAGATGACCTGGGAGGAAACTGTAGAGGATCTGCGCATTTATCGTTTGAAGAAGGCCTTCCAATCCACTAAAATGCTGCTGCTCACCCGGGGGTATAAGGACTCCGCCATGGTATCCGCCTGCGATGGTTTTATCAACCTGGACGACGCCGCGGCCAGACTGGGCTTTAAGTACACCTGCCTGGACGTCCATGAGTTTATCGACCACACCCATTTGGATGGCACACCCTCCGCCGCCCTGCCTTCCCGCAGGCTGGAGCAGCTGACCGAAGCGGACATGCGGGAGATCGAAGCCACCGCTGACCAGCTAATTGGCGGCGCCGGTTCCTGTAATGTGGCCCGGGAGGAAGTCATCAACTCCCTTCGCTTCTATCAAACCGCCAAAAAGGCCATGGCCCACTTCGAATGCAACGCCTTCACCGCACCCTGTCCCGAAATGTGTGCCACCACCCGGCTGAATCAGGAGCACATCACCCCCTGTATCACCCACTCCCTGCTGAACGCCCAGGGCATTTCCTCCGCCTGTGAATATGACATTCCCGGTCTTCTTACCCAGATTATGCTGTCCACCGCCAATGAGTCCGGCGCCTATATGGGCAATTGCGTGCCTCTGTACTACGAAAAGGACGGCGTGACCGTCTCCACCTTTATGGCGCCCAGCAATGATCTTCAGGAGAAGGTCAACGCCATGACCCCGGAGCAGAGAAAGAACCTGATTATTACCTATCACTCCTCCATCAATCTGCAGATGAAGGGCTACGAGGCAGAGGCCCTGACATACGACATTCGAAACTACACTGGCAGCGGATGGGGCGTCACCCTGCGCCATGACTTCCGTCTGGATGCCGGTCAGCCGCTGACCATGGCCCGCATCTCCCCCGACGCCAAGACCCTGTTCGTAGCCCGGGGCACTGTGGTGGCAGGCACCGGCGAGTGCATGAGCGGCTGCACCCAAGGCGTCCTCTTCACCGTCGCTGACAGCAAAGACTTCTTCCATAAGCAGTGCAATGTGGGCAACCACGTTCCCATGGTCTTTGGCGATTGCTTTGATAAGATCGTGGCGCTGGGCAAGCTGTTGGGCCTGAACGTGATCACGGCCTGATGACCCAGGAAGAATTTAACGAACGGCTGAAGCAAAACCGGCACATGGCTGCGGCACATGCGGCCGCTGTTCTGGAGAACCCCCGGGATTTTCAGTCTGTATATCGCCATACCAGAGGATATCTTTTCTGCAAATACTTTCTGGATGAGGCGGAAACCGATGAGGATGATATCATACGGCTGGGGAATCTTGGCTCAGAAAAGCTGGCCAACCTCCGCAAGGGGGGCCTGGAGTTTGTGGACAAATCCGTGGGCTGCACCTCTGTGGCCTCTTCAGTGACAAAGAAGGCCCTGCTTGTGCTCTCCCTTGGCAAGGCACTGGGGCTTCAGTTTGATCCAGACCGCATTGCGGAGACCCTAACCGTGACACAATGGGCACAGCTGATTCAGGAACAGCTGACGCGGAGTAAGACAACATGACTTTAAAAGAAAAGCAGGCAGAACTGATCCGGGTAATCAACGGCATGGGAGACTGCTTCGACCAGTACTCCTATCTCATCTTCAAGGCCTCCCAGCTGCCACCGCTGCCCGAGAAGCTGCGCACAAACGCCCGATTGGTCTCGGGATGCCAATCCCGGGTATGGCTAATCACCCAGGTCGAGGACGGGACCTTTCATATGCAGGCCGACTCCGATACCATGCTGATCCGGGGAATTCTGGCTATTTTGACGGAGCTGTTGGATGGAATGCCCGCCCGGGAAGTGGCGGAGGCTGAAATCACGGTACTCCGGGAAACCGAGCTATCCGCCACCTTCACGAGTGAACGAAACATCGGGATGCGCTCCATCCTTCGTCAGATTCGTTTGTCCGCACAGTAACAGCCCCCCTTTCCCCGCACATATCCCGTTTCAAATTGGATATATTAAGCGGGAGGTGATGAGGATGTCGAAAAAGCACATGGCCCGTCCGGAGTGGACGCACACCCGGCCCCGCAATGTCTCCGCCCCGGTTCCGGAGATTCAGGGAAAGGCCAAGTCCGGCAAGGAACAGGCCAAACCCATTATAGCCGGGACGCAAAGCCCAGCGCAGAAGGTTTACCACACGCGCCCACATGGAGACAAGCCCATCTCCGACGCATACCCGGTCATTGACAACGATCTGGCCCGGGACAACCTGGAGAATGACATTCCGGAGTGTGAGCTTCCGGAATAGCAAGCGGTTGAGGGCAATCCAAAAAGAAGCGACATCGGTGTAGAAATATCCCCACCGATGTCGTTTTTTGATTTGTATCAATCAGGGTTTTTAGGGGCGACCCTGTTCCCTTTGAAAACTGTCCATCTGAGACAATTCCGATCCCAAGGCCTGGGACAACACCCGCTCCACAGCCCTGTTTCCCTCTAAAAGGCTGGGAAAATCGCCGGCGCAGGGCGTATCCGGGCAGAGACAGTCGCGGAACAAATCCAGCTTCAGCTGCAGAGCCTGCTCCAGGCGGGTCACTGCGGCAAGGACCTGCTCCACGCTCTAGTCAATCTTAACCAGATCATCCACATCGGTACTGCACAGTTCGGTGGTTTTTTGAATTTTCTTGTGCTCGGCATCCAAAATGCGGGCCAGAGCCTCCTGCTGCGCTGCAACCGCTTCGATCATTTCCGTGATGGCTTTGCAGCGGCTGTCATCCCGGCGGCTATGGGTGGTTTGAATCGCTTCCACTCCCCTTCATCCCTTCATCAATGATTGTGTCAGAGGACACAGTTCATTCTATCTGCCCAGCCGGAAGCCTGCCACAGTTTGCGCCAGCTTGCCAGCCCTGCCAAAATAGCGCCTATATTCCTACCTCCCAGGTTGACGCCTTGGTTGAATTTCAGATAGGCCGAGAGGGCCGCTTTTGCGGCCCTCTCATGGGAATGGAAGTTGTTGCCAGCACAACGCCGGATGATTAATTAGTTACGGCCAATGAGTTGGTCATCCACGAGGGAGATCAGAATAAATGCGACAACGGTCAGGACAGCCAGAACCCCATAGGCAACGCTGTAACTTGTGCTGCGGCCGATAATACCGACAACGGAGACGCCCAAAGCGCCAACAGATGCCACCATAGGCTTTAAAACCTTGTAAGCCATGGGGAAGTCATAGCGGCCCCAGATGCTATTGGTCAGAGAGACCAGATAATTCGATGCGCCACCCAGCATAATCGCCAGGAAGGGCAAGGAGATATAATTGCAGACGCGGACGGGGATCAGGTTTAGCACAATTGCCACAATGGCAACCACCATGGTGATCTGAATCGCCTTTTTGGGGCCAACCTTAGCGTCCAGCAAACCGCAGCCAACGCTGCCCAGGCAGGCCAGGATCCCAGCAATGGCCAGCATGGTCAGAATTTCAGGCATCTGGTAGCCGGACTGCATCATACGGGGAACAAAGTTGGTCATGATGCCCAGGCTCAGCAGTTCCATAACACCCAGCGACAGGGCCATCAGCCAAACCTTACCTGTGCTCAGCAGTTTACCGGGCGTCCAGGAAGAATTCTTCATGTATTCCAACCCAATGCGCAGCTCTTCCTGTGCCTGTGCATTGTCAAATTTGTGATTATTGTCGGGGAATGCGCCAGCCTGCTCAGGATAGTCACGGATGAAAACAGCCACGATGACGCACAGGACAGCGGAAACCACACCATACACGGTATAAAGAACCGCAGGCGAACCGTGACCAACACCCACCATCGCACCGGCAAAATTTGCGGTAACAGCCGCAGACAAGGGGAAACCAACAGTGACCCAACCCATTGCCAGACCCTTTTTACGGGGGAACCAGTTGGAGATTACGTTCAAGCTGGCGATATAAGCAAAGCCCATGCCGCCAACGCTAGCAACCGCCAGGCAGATAAAGTAAACGACTGTACTGGAAGCATGGCCCCAAATGAAGCATGCCACCGCAGTGATTGCAAGGGATGCAGCCCAGGCAAAACGAATGTTGATCTTCTTAGAAATTACACCCCACAAAACAGCACCGGCAACGGCAATCCAGGCGGTAACTGTAGAAAACGCATACAGCAGATTAGTGCTCCAACCGTTTACACCTGCAAACACGTCAACTGTGACGTTCAGCGAGTCATTGATCAGAGAACTGTCCAGCAGGATGCATAGGAACGTGATAACGATGACAAACCAGCCCTTGCCGCCAAAATCGCTTCTGGTCATGCTGATATCTTCTTCCAGTTTATTCTCACTCATAATGAATTCCTCGATTCCTTTTATATTCGTTAAGTATAGGGGAAGCTGGGGACAGAGCGCTTGGATTAGGAAAGCCCCCTGTCCCCTGGAGGGATTGGAAATATGCTTACAGATTGATGGCCGCGTAATAGGCTTCCTTGGTCGCCCACTCGATGGTGCGGGCGCGAACGCAGTCGCCGATCTCAGAGATCTCAGCATCGCAGTTAAAGAAGGAATCCGCTTCCGCGCTCTTGGGACACATACCGGAGGACAGCACCACGCTGTCGGCGGTGATGGTCTCTTCCCTGCCGTCCTTGATGTAGGTTACGCTATTTGCGGTGATGGCCGTGCAGCGGGCGCCGGTCAGGGTGACGAAATTGGGTTCCGCCGCGATCTCGGTCAACAGCTCATTCCGACCGGTAGTGGAGGCGTCAGGAGCCAGGGCGGATTGCATCTCCACCACAGTGGCCTTCTTGCCCAGCTTGGCGTAGTGCAGGGCGGTCTCACAGCCCACCTGGCCGCCGCCGATGACAATGACGGAGCCGCCCAATTCCTCCTCATGGCCCAGGGTGTAAATGGAGGGCTTCACCTGCTCCACGCCGGGAACGGGCAGGATCAGAGGCTCCGCGCCGATGGCCACAATAACCGCATCATAGCCTTCCACAGTCTCAGGGGTAGCCCTGGTGTTCAAAACTACCTTGATGGGGTTCTTTTCCACCTGGGCGATCAACCAATTCATATAGTCCTTCACAGGATACTTGAAGGAGAAGTAGCCGGCATAGTGCAGCATGCCGCCCAGCTTGCCGCCGGCCTCGAACAGGGTCACCTCATGGCCCCGCTTCGCCGCCACCAAGGCCGCCTTCATGCCCGCCGGGCCGCCGCCCACGATGGCAACCCTCTTCACCCGCTCAACAGGCCGGATCATCTTGCCGATGTTATTCTCCAGGCCGGCGGTGGGGTTCACGGAGCACTGGAAATGATGGCCGTAAACGGTGGAGTCATGGCAGCGCATACACTTGATGCAGGGCGTAATATCCTCCCCTTTGCCCGCCTTGCCCTTCTGAATCAACTGGGGATCCGCAATCAGCGCCCGGGCCATGGTGACCAGATCCGCTTTGCCCTCGGCCAGAATCGCTTCGGCGGAGTCCACACTGTCCACCGCGCCCAGGGTGACGATGGGCACATGGAGCTTGCCGGATTTCTTGAAATACTCAGCCGCAAAGACGTTGGGCATCTTGGGGCGGAAACCGCAGGGATGGACCCAGGTCATATACTTGGGGTTGTGCATGCCGGCGGAGACTTGCAGAATATCCAGATGGTCCTGGATCCGCTCCGCAATCCTCAGACCCTCTTCCAGGTCAATGCCCCCCTCTTCGAACTCGGTACCGGAGATCCGGACCTCCATGAGCAGCCGCTTGCCCACCCGGGCGCGGATGGCATCCAAGATCTCGATCAGGTACCGGCAGCGGTTCTCGGTGGAGCCGCCGTACTCGTCGGTGCGCTTGTTGGTCAGCGGAGAGAGGAACTGGGCCAGGGGCACAGAGTGGCCGGAGTGGATGAGGATGGCATCAAAGCCACAGTCTGCCAGGGCAGCGGCAGCCTCCACCCAGTCGTTCTTAAACTCCTCCATGGCCTCCCGGGTAATCTCATGGCCGCCGGGGCCGCCCATAATGGAGCAGCCATCGGAGACGGTGAAGCCCATGGGGAAGATACCGATCAGCTCCATAGACGCCTTGGCGCCGTAGAAGTGAATCCGTTCCACCAGCTCCATCAGCTTATTGCGATGGTTGTTGTCCCGGGTGTCCCAGGCGCAGTTGTGGCCGTCGTCAGAAACGTCGGCTCCCACCTTCACACCCGCCACGGTGACCATGCCCACGCCGGCACGGGCCCGCTCCTCAAAGAAAGCGATGGCGTCGTCGCTGGGGTATAGTTCTCCGGTGGACATGGAGTGCATGGTGGAAGGCGCGGAGACGATTCGATTCTTCAAAACCACATTGCCGATACGGATCGGCTTCATCACGTGGGGGTACTTCTTAGACATAACAGGCCCTCCTTACAGGCTGGGATCGATGAGCATCTTGATCTGACCCCGGCGATCAGCGGCAAAGACCTTCTCTACACACTCATCCAGGGAGACGACACCGGTTACCATCCCGGGGAAGCTCAACTTGCCGGCGGCCACCATTTCCAGATAGATCTGGACATCCCTCTCCGTATAGGTAAAGGAGAACTGGAAGTTCGGCTCAAAGATGGAGAACGATCCGGGAACCAGATTGCTCATAGGCTCCTGGATGGTGCCAATGACACAAACCTGTCCGCCAGGCCGCACGCAGGAATAGACGCAGTTGCTCATAGAGGTCATATTGCCGGCACACTCGTAAACCACGTCAGCGCCCACATCGGTGCCGAAGATTTTCTTGATCTCGCCAGCCAGATCGGAGCACTCCTTGGAGTTGATAAAGTAATCGGCACCATAGGCCTTGATAATCGGCTCCTTGGCGGAGGTGGTGCCCAGAGCGATGATCTTATTTGCACCTGCTGCCTTCAGGATCTGGATGGCTGCCAGGCCAATGGGGCCGGTGCCGGAGACCACAACGTTGTCGCCGAACTTGAAGGAGGAGTTCCGCACCCCGTGGAGGGAAACGCAGATCACGTCAAAGAGAACCGCATCCTTAAAATCCACCCCTTCGGGAATGGAAACGATCATGGTATGGTTCACGTCGTGCACCAGCAGATACTTGGCATAGCCGCCGTCATACTGGCCCAGTCCGGCAGTGCGGGGGAAGCCGTTCAGGCAAATATTGGTTCTGCCCTCCTTACAGGGGGTGCAATCCTCGGCGCAGTGGCTGGGAGGGCCGCAGAGAACGCGGTCCCCTACCTTGAACTTGGTGACCCCTTCGCCCACCTCTACTACAGTGCCGCAGTTCTCATGACCCAGCACCAGGGGCATCTTACAGAAGGGCGGGGTGTGACCGCTTTTATAAAACTCAATATCCGTGCCGCAGATGCCCACATAGGCAATCTCTACCAGCATCTGGCCGGGGCCAACCTTGGGAACAGGAACCTCTTCAATCCGAAGATCATTCTTACCGTAAAATACGCCAGCTTTCATCATACAACTTCCTTTCTGATATTCCATTTCATACTGTTTCTCAATGAAGTGCTTTCATTGAGAAACCCGTGTGCCTCACATACTGGCATCGTGCGATTGCACGCTGCGCCATCTCATAAGTTCTTAATAAAAAGCTTGAAAGCTTTTTATTAAGAACCAGCATCAAATCAGGCCTTCTCAGGAACGGAGGGCTTGATAAACTCCATGTACTTCTTCTTACGCTTCTTCATCTCCTCAGAGGCCAGCTTTGCCCGGGAGTCTCTCTCGTTGTTCTGAATGTCATCGCCATGAATGAACTTTCCGGTGATGGTGTCATGGGCATGGGGCAGTGTCTCCTGGGGGAAGTTGAAGAAATACTTACCATCCTTGACCTCAATCTTGCCCTCCAGGCCGCACAGGCAGCAGATTGCCTTGCCGTCCTCCTGGAGATAGAAGTTCTTGGAGTGGCAATGAGGACAGATCCCCGGATCGCCCTTGAAATCTTTGCCAAAGATGCCCTGAGGAGGCTCAAAGATCCCCTCCGCAACCGCCTTGGCCGCATTGGCGGTGTCAATGCCGATCTGATGGGCACGGCTCAGATACTCGTCGTTGACCATAATGCCCAGGGACCACTGGAAGTAGTCGTTGTGGACAATGGACCACTTGGGGGTCAGCGCCTGGGTGGCGCAGTCAGCCTGAACCCGGGTGGCCCAGTCGGAGCCGCCAACTGCCATATAGGAGACTACTTTTTCAGACAGATACTTGGGGTCAATGGGCTTCCCGCCGTGCTCCTCTGCGATCTTCTGGGCGATCATCAGGTTGCCCCGGTCCATCCGGGGACCAAAGCGGTCCATGGTGGTGTGAAACAGGCCGGTGGCGCACTTCTCAAAGATGGGGGTGGAAATGATCAGGCCATCCGCCTCAAACATCTTGTCCGCCAGCCACTGGAAGTCGTCCTTCAGCACACAGGCATTGCCCCTGCCGGAAAACAGGCCCATAACGCAGGCCTTGCAGCCGGTGCAGTGCTTAATATTCAGTTTGTTCACATTGATGAACTCAATCTCAGCACCAACCTCCTGGGCACCCATCAGGGCTTCCTTTACCATGGTATCATTGCCGCCGTTGACGGTACCATAAGATACACCAAGAATTTTCATAAGCTTACCTCCCAAATTTTGAATTGTTTACCTTCCACAGTTCGGATCCCAATCCGATCTCACAAGGTCACTATAACAAATTGTCAACAATTTGGCAAATATCCAAACAGGACAGTTTGATATCCAATTTGGAATATCTCCCATCAGCTTTTGTACAATCCTGACAAATTTCTTGCTTATAAATTTCTCGTATGCTAAAATAGAATTAATTCAGGAAAAAGGGGTATGGATATGAACATTCTAAAGATGCGGTATTTTATTGAGGTTGCAAAATGCGGCAGTTTTTCCGAGGCGGCCCGCCACCTTTACACCGCACAGCCAAATCTCTCCAAGCAAATTGCCCAGATGGAGCAGGAACTGGGTTTTTCCCTGTTTACCCGCAGGCACCGCTCCATCCAATTGACCCCGGCCGGAGAATATCTCTACAAGCAATGGAAAGAGGTTCCTGACCATATTGTAGATGACATTGAACAGGCCAGGGCGCTGGCAAACCGGGGGGAAGCCATCTGCATCGGGGTGCTGGAAGGCCAGGACATCAATGACGTGCTCCACACCCGGCTGGGCATCGTGTCCTCCCTTTATCCCCAGCTAAATATTGCGCTGGAGCGGAACTCCTATCGAAACCTGCGCAGCGGACTGCGCTCCCATCACTACGATATTATTATCACGCTCAGCTTTGATGTGGAGGCTGAACCAGACTTCGTCCTCTGTACCCTCTATGAAAAATCTCCCGCCATAGCCATGTACAAAACCCATCCGCTGGCCCAGAAGCAGGATCTCTCTCTGGTGGATTTAAAGGACGAGAAATTCATTGTCATTGCGGAACAGGAATCCCCTGGCGGGTATCGCCGTCTCATTAAGAGCTGTGCCGCCCACGGGTTTACCCCCAATATTGTCCGCACCCCGCGCTCTCTGGAATCTCTCCTCCTCTGCGTGGAGATGGGCATGGGCATTGCCCTGCTGGATCAGAACACCCGCCTGGAGCTAAGCCCCCAGGTAGTTACCATTCCCCAGGACGCTGAGCCTATGGCCGTGGTAGCCGTCACCTTTGACGCAGAGCAGCGGCCCTTGATCCAGGATATTGTCCGAATTTTGACCCACTAAAGGGACCCCTTCACTCCCCGCCAAATCCGGCCTCCGCAAAAAGCAACAAAACAGGCAGCATCCGTCAATGGTTCGCCCCAACGCTTACGCGACCTTGACAGATGCTGCCTATATCCGCCCACAAGAAGCTCCACCAGCTGGGCATGGCCGCAGGGGTTGCCTCCCAGGCGGACTCCCATAAGGCGGGAGCTAAACCAGCGCATGAATATCCCGGAAGCCCTTTCAGGGATCATTAAGGAGAACATTCCGCTGATGGCAAAACACGCAGCCAGAGAAGCCAATCCTCTCTACCCTGTCCCCAAGCTGATGAACGCCACGGAGCTTGAACGATTCTATTACAAGGTTGCAGATTGGAGCGAGACATGAATACTGATGAAATTCTGAAAAAACAGCGGGAGTACTTTGCTTCCGGCGCAACCCTGCCGTTGGAATTCCGCATTGCCATGCTGAAAAAGCTGCGGACCGCAGTCCAGGAACATGAGGCGGAGATCGGCGCCGCCCTGAAAGAGGATCTGGGTAAAAGCACATATGAGGGCTTTATGTGTGAGACAGGCCTGGTGCTCAGTGAGCTTAGCTATATGATCCGCCATGCCCGGGGATTTGCTGCAAAGCATCGGGTTCACACCCCCCTTGCCCAATTTGCCGCCAGCAGCTATCAAAAGCCTTCGCCCTACGGCACCGTGCTCATTATGAGTCCCTGGAACTATCCCTTCCTGCTGACCATTGATCCGCTGGCAGACGCCATTGCCGCCGGCAACACGGCTGTCATAAAGCCCAGTGCCTATTCCCCGGCCACCAGCCAAGTGATCCAAAAGCTGGTTTCCGCCTGCTTCCCGCCGGAATATGTGACGGTTGTCACCGGAGGGCGAACGGAAAACGCCGCCCTCCTGGAGAAGAAATTTGATCTGATCTTCTTCACTGGCAGTCAAAATGTGGGCAAAGAGGTGCTGCGGCACACAGCAGAAACCTTGACCCCTACCGTCCTGGAGTTGGGCGGAAAAAGCCCTTGTATCGTGGACAGCACGGCCAAGGTAAAGCTGGCCGCCAAGCGGATTGTCTTTGGCAAGTATTTAAACTGCGGTCAGACCTGCGTGGCGCCGGACTATGTTCTGTGTGAGCAGTCTGTGAAGGAGCAGCTGGTAAAGGAGCTGTGCGCCCAAATCCGGGAGCAGTATGGCGACGCCCCTCTGGAAAACCCCGACTACGGAAGAATCATCAACGAGAAGCATTTTCAACGGCTTCAGGGCCTGCTGGACAGGGAAAAGGTAGTTCTGGGCGGCACGTCAAAAGCCGGTACCCTGCAAATTGCCCCCACAGTCCTGGATCAGGTCACCTGGGAGGACCCGGTCATGCAGGAGGAGATCTTCGGTCCCATTTTGCCCATTCTGACCTTTGACAAATTTGAGGACCTCTTCCCCCTGCTGGCGGGCAAGCCAAAGCCCTTGGCCCTCTACCTGTTTTCAGAAAACCAGGCGCACATCCGGGCTGTGACAGAGCGAATCTCCTATGGCGGCGGCTGCATCAACGACACCATTATCCACTTGGCCACCAGTGAGATGGGGTTTGGCGGCGTGGGAGAAAGCGGCATGGGCTCCTATCATGGCAAGGAGGGCTTCCGGGCCTTTTCCCACACCAAGAGCATTGTGTCCAAAAAGACCTGGATGGATTTGCCCATGCGCTATCAGCCCTATCATCAGGGACTGTATGGGAAGCTTCTCCACCTGTTTTTAA
>CAZVVH010000015.1:0-17042 GCA_964630475.1 uncultured Oscillospiraceae bacterium
ATGAAAAAGTGATATGTCCGCCGAAATTCTCCAACAAAAAATCCCGCCATCGGAAACGATGACGAGATTTTTCAATGCTGTTATGACTGGATCAGGACTCTTCGCTTTCCTCTTTCTCAGGCTCAACAGGCTCCACCTTGTCCAGATTGCCGTCGCCGTTGGTGTCGGACAGGATGGTGTCCATCTTGCCATCGCCGGTGGTGTCCATTTCAACGGTGTCAACCATGCCGTCGCCGTCGGTGTCCCGCATGATGGTGTCAATCCTGCCGTCGCCGTCAGTGTCCAGCTCCACCGTATCCACAGTGCCGTCGCCGTCGGTGTCCTTCAGGACGGTGTCTACTCTGCCATCGCCATCAGTATCCAGCCCGACCACCCGCTGGCTGTCCTCATCCTCGAAATCCGCTTCGGTAACGTCGGCCTCCGCCTCAGCAGGGGCGGACTCCTCAGCAGGGGCTGACTCTTCCGCAGAAGCGGACTCCTCGGCGGCCTCGGTGTCGGCAAAGCTCTTCTCCTCCGCCTCGAACTCAGCATAATCAGCGGCCTCATCCCGCTTCCGCAGCACGTGAAGGGCAAATGCAGTACCCACGGCGGCGGCGCCTGCCAGCAGCATGCCGGTTACCAGGGAATGTCTCTTTTTCATAAAGCAATCTTCCTTTCTGTCAAACAGTAGTATGCGATATTGCTGATTCTATTGTATCACAGATCCGGCCCGGATTCTATGGATAATTTATAAAAATTTCAGCCCCCTTCCCTAAAATTTCCCTCCCCCGCGCCGGTTTTTGAGCCTCATTGCACTCCATCCGAAATATAGGAGAAAAATATTGAAAAAGTATATTATTTTTTCTTACATTTTCCTTTGAAAAGAGGTATAATATATATAAGATCAAAACTTCTTGGGAGCGTTTTGGCGCTCCTGTTTTTATTCTGTCAAATTCTGCAATCTGTTTTTGTCAAAGGAGGGGCTGACGTGTTAAAGGAGAACGAACTGATTATGCATGAGAGCGCCGGAGTGTGCCGCTTGAGGGGCAGAGAAAAGCTGGACAGACATCATGGCTACTATTATGTGCTTTGTCCCCTTTACGACAGTTCCTCCACCTTATATGTGCCTGTGGATTCCGACCGTATCCACCTGCGCCCGATTATGAGCCGGGAGGATGCCATGGCACTGATCGAAAAGCTGCCCGAAGTTGAGGTCCTTCACTTTGAGTCCCTGAACGACCAGAAGCAGCGCTCCTCGGAGATCCTCAAATCCGGGGATCCGCTCCGCTTGGCTCAGCTGGCCAAGACCATCTATCAGAGCAAATCCCGCCGGAGCCGCTCCTCCAAGATCACCTACACCTCCGACCACAATATTCTCCGTCAGGTGGAAAAGCTTCTCTTCGGAGAACTGGCAGTGGCACTGGACATCCAGCGCGCGGATGTTCTGGATTTTATCGCCGCCCACATCTCCGCTGCCGCAGAGGCTTGATGGTCCCATAGAAAAGCCGTCTCCCCCCCGGTGTCACAGCCGTGATGCCAGAGGGAGATTTTTTATGGTTCCAGGTTCTGTTTATTCCACCGCATACCAGTTCTTATTAAAAAGGTTGAAAACCTTTTTATAGCACCGCAGGTGCGTTAAGAACTGTATGAGATGACTTTTGTGGCGATTCGCCACAAAAAGAGAAGCGCCGTTAGGCGGTTCCTTCTTCATAAAACCGAACGGTTTTATGAAGAAGCAGTATCAGAGGCGGGGAGAATGAGGAAGCAGTTAGGCAGATAGCGTCCGTCCTCGTTGGGGCTGGAGCAGGAGGTGATGTTGTCCCCATTGTACCACATCAGAGCGGTGCTCCCTCCGTCCAGATTCATGGCCTGATAGGCCTTGTAGTCCAGCAGGATTTCCGTGCAGTCTGCCACGGTGCAGCCCAGGCTGTACCCTGCCTGGCGGCCATCAACGATCAGCATCAGCACGTCCCCGTTTTTAGCCTGTCCAAACGCGGCCCGGGGCTGGATGCCCATGCCATAGGTGCCGTTCACTACACTCTCGCCGTCCACAATCAGGGCTGGGAAGAACTGGATACCCCAGAGGTAGTCGTTCCGGTCAATGTTGGAATAGTTGGAAATGTACATCCGGTAATCGCTCTTGAAGCCAAAGAACTTAAAGGAGGAGCCATACTCGGGCTGGCCATACTCCTCGCCATCGATGATCATAGAGCCTACAACCGTTCCGCCGGAGCCGTGTCCCCCTTCGTCAATGAAGCCGCTGGCATTCATGGCCAGGATTCCGCCATAGCGGTCCGCCAGAGTATAAAGCTGCTCGCCGTAGCTTCCCAGATTCTTGGCCTTCACCAGCTTCAGCTGTTCAGGGTTCTTTACAATTGCCAGCTTGCCCTGATAGCCGTCGCCGCTGACCTTGAGGATGAGAAGATTATTCTCCGTATCCAGAATACGCACCGGATCATCGTTGACGGTGTAAAGCTCCAGGCTGCCATCCATGTTGTCCACATAAATGGAATCATAGCCGCCAGCCAGCGCCTCGGGATGCTCTTCAAAGTAGGTATGGACGGAATCCGTGTCCAACTCCCAATATTTTTCGTAGAATTCCGTCTCCTCGGCGTTCACAGGCGCCGTCACACCCTCCGACTCCGCAGGGGACTCCACCGGCGCTGTAGGCTCGGGCGTCTCCGTCTCCTCAGGATCCTCCCAGACGCTTACCAGGTTGGCCTGGGCCTCCGCATTGGCACGGACATTGTCCATGACCTTGTCTATGATGTTCTTGGGAATAAACCAAGTGGCCAGCCACTGGTGGGACAGGGTGGACATGGCGGTCTCAATGTAGATGGTACGCCATTTCTCAATAAACGGAATGGAGGAATATACTGCCGTCGCGTAAGCACATTCCAAAAACAGAAGGATTGACAGAAGGACAATCGGAACACGGAACCGCTTTTTCCTTTTACGTTGCCGCTTTATCTTAGACATGCTTCCACCTCGATTATGGATTTCCTGTTTTTTTCTCAAAACATATTAAATTTAACATTTACCGGCCGGACTGTCAACCTTGTTTCCAAATCTTTATTTTTTCATCATTTTTATTCACCAGAAAGGGGCTGTAGAAAAAGACACTTTTAAAAATTTAGTCTGCAAGAGCCTCGCTGAGTTCCGTCAGCAAGCTGACGGAAACAAGTGGAATTAGAATGTGCCGCTGCGAGTGGCCGCCTTTGGGTGGCACAGGTCGCCTAAGTTCGAGAAAATGCTTGCATTTTCGAGAGAACTTGTCGAGTGTTTCGACAAGCTCAAGCCCTCCCGGTTTTAGCTGGGAGGGCTTGATAATTCTTATTGGATTCTTTTACCGGGTCTTCAGGTAATCGTCAACCGCCTTTGCGCATTCGCGGCCGTCCACCATGGCCTTGACCACCAGGGACTGACCGGTACGGCAGTCGCCGCAGGCAAAGACCTTCTCTTGGCCGGTGGCGTAATTCTTCTCGGCATAGTTGCTTCCGGCGGTGGTCTCAATGCCGAAGGCCTGAGCCAACTCCATCTCGGGGCCAATGAAGCCCGCCGCAATGATGAGAAGCTGGCAGGGCAGGGTCTCCTCAGAGCCGGGAATCTCCTTCATGGACAGGCGATAGCCGTCGTAGACCGCTTCCAGCTTCACCGTGGTGACCGACCGAATGCTGCCATTCTCGTCCGCCTGAACCGCCTTGACGGTGGTCTGATAGCGGTGGGGATCGGCGCCGAACACCTTCAGGCACTCCTCCTGGCTGGTGTCCACCTTGGTCTCCTTGGCACGGACCGGATAGGGATTGTAGATGATCTCCTTATTGGGCACCTTGGGCAGCATCTCGATCTGGGTAACAGAGGCACAGCCGTGGCGGATGGAGGTGCCCACGCAGTCGTTGCCCGTGTCGCCGCCGCCAATGATGACCACATGCTTGCCCTGGGCAGAGATGTTCTTGCCGTCAGTCAGGCCGGAATCCAGCAAACTCTTGGTGTTGGCCTTCAGGAAGTCCACGGCGAAGTGGATGCCGCTGACCCCCTGGGTGCCTTCCAGCTTCAGGCTGCGGGCATTGCCGGTGCCCACGGAAAGGACCACGGCGTCATAGCCCGCCATTAGCTCCTGGGCAGAAATATCAGCGCCCACGGAAACCCCGGTCTTAAAGGCGATGCCCTGGGCCGCCATGGCGGAGACCTTCCGGTCCAGGACACCCTTTTCCAGCTTCATGTTGGGAATTCCATACTCCATCAGGCCGCCCGCCCGGTCGCTGCGCTCATAGACGGTAACGGAATGACCCAGATCCGCCAGCCGCTGGGCGGCGGACAGGCCGGCAGGGCCGGAGCCTACTACGGCAACCGACTTGCCGGTGGGCGCTGCTACAGGAGCGGCAGCACCGCTCTGATAATGCTGCTCCACCACAAAGCGCTCCAGGCGGCCGATCCCCACAGCCTGGGTATTAATCCCCCGGGTGCAATTGGACTGGCACTGCTTTTCCTGGGGACAGACCCGGGAACAGATCTCAGGCAGGGTGGAGGTGGCGGCAATAATCCGGTAAGCGCCCTCATAGTCGCCGGCCCGAACCGTGGCAATGAACTCGGTGACGTCATTGCCTGCGGGGCAGGCCTTCTGGCACCAGTGAGTGGGACATTTCAGACAGCGCTGGGCCTCCAGCAGGGCCTCCTCCTCGGTGTAGGTCTTTTCCACAGCCTCAAAGGTGGTCAGCCGCTTGTCCATCGGCAGTCTCTGGTTGGCAGTCCGCTCAGGAGCCATGTTGGGATTTTCTACCGGCTTAAAAACCGTATTGTCAGGCAGATACATAAAATAACAACTCCTTTCTTACAGACTGTCGATATAGGCAGAGACATTGTTGCCTGAGGTAAAGCCGGAGGCCACCCCCCAGGTCAGCTCAGAGATCACAGCCATCTTGCCCTTGCGGTGCATGGCAGAGGTGCAGTCGCCGCCGGAATACAGGCCGGGAATGGGAGTGCCGTCGTTGCGGAGTACCTGACAGCTGCCATTGACGGTGACGCCGCCCATGGACGCCTCAGAGAACCGGCTGCCGTAGATGGCATAATATGGCCCTTCTTCAGGGATGGGCCGGAGGAAGCTTGCGGACTTGCCGAACTCCTTGTCCTCCCCGGCGGCGCAGGCCTCATTATAGACGCGGACGCTCTCCAGGAAGGTCTCCACCGGCAGGCCGCAGGCCTGGGCGATGCCCTCCAGGGTATCCGCCACTCGGACGGGAGGATTGACAGGCAGGGCCGCCTCCTCCTCAATATCCGCCTCCCAGGTCTTATAGAACTGGGCCTTGGAAGCAAAGGCGGGATTGTTGATGGTGCGGTTTGCGATAAACTCATACTCGCTGTGGCCGGTGATTGCCCAGGAGAAGGGCTTGGGCTGCTGCTTCAGGAATACCGTCATACCGTGGAGACCCACGCTCTCATCCACCCAGCGCTTGCCCTCGCAGTTGAACTGGGGAACCTCAGGCTCCAGCGCAATATCCGCCAGGATGTTGCTGAAGGGATGGTGCTTGGGGCCAAACATGGAAATAAACATCCGCTGGGGATTCGGCTCCACACCCAGCTCCCGCAGCATGTCAATGCCGTCGCCGGTGTCGGTAGGGACGGAGAAACGGTGCGGCTCCCCCTCGCCTTCAAAGAACTCCGGGGCAAACTCCCGCAGCTTTTCATCGCTCTTGCCAAAGCCGCCGGTGGCCAGAACCACGCCTTTGCAGGCGATACGGACTTCGCCGCCGCCGTCCTCGCAGATCAGGCCCGCGATGGCGCCCTTGCCGTCCAGCACCAGATGGCGGGCCGCAGTACCTACCAGGATCTCCACATCCAGCTTTTCCTTCTCAATGGCCTCCAGCATGGTGTACTTCACATAAGTACCGCCCCAGCCGGGGCCGATGGCGTCGTCCCTGCAATTCAGGTTGTCCACAATACGTTTGGGGAAGTCCAGCAGGCCCGGGCCATAGATGGGGCCGTGGGCGTCCGCATCCCCCAGGTTTACCAGGTGATAGACCTGATGGGCAGTGCCGAACTGGCAGAGCCAATCAAAGAAGTCGCCGGCTCCGTAAACGGCGGTACGCAGGATGTCCTCTTCCAGCACGTTGTCCGTAACCTCGCGGTAATACTGGATGGCCTGCTCCCGGCAGTCCGGCATCCCCGCTTCCTCATGCCATTTGGTGTACACAGGAAAATAGGCGTGGGCATAGTCGGTGTTGCCGCCCAGCTTCTCAGCCTTCTCCACCAGAATGACCCGTTTGCCCAGCTGAGCCGCACGGACAGCCGCAATCAGGCCGGTGCCGCTGCCGCAGACCACCACATCGGCGGTCTTTTCCACAGGCTCATGGGGCGCCACCACCCTGGGATGATCCACATCCTGAATGGAACAGGTGTGACAGACCTTCGCGCACAGGCCGCATTCCACGCACTTGTCCGTGTCAATCTGGTACTTCGCGCCCACGTAGTTGATGGCCTGCATCGGGCACTCAGTGGCGCAATTGTGACAGCAGACACAATTCGCCTGGTTGATTTGGTACATAAAGTAACCCCTCCTTTATCTGATTAACCAACTTCCTCATTTAATAAACCATGTGGCCATACTTAATATTATTATAACAAGGTTTTGTCCTGTTTGTAATTATGCTCACAGTTGAAAAATGAAGAATTTTATATGCTCGCAGCACTATCAAGCCAATTCTCTGTCTTTCCAGCACAAAACATTTCTTTTTTTGATGCATCAAACACATAGACACTTGGATTTTTACAATGGTATAATATATTACTGTAGTGGGTAATTTGTCGAATTATGCCGTTTCTTGGTATCATTCAGGGGAATGGGGAGCTTCTGAGAGACAATTGCCCTCAATACGGGCAGCCCCGTTTCGGGCTGCAATTCGCTAGATAGAGAAAAAGGAGGTAATTTTTTGATTACTAACGTGATTGGCTCTACGATTTTCGTCGTTCTGGCAGTTGTCGTGTTTATCATTCTCTGCTTTAAGGGAATGCACACTGGCGTTGCTGCTCTGATCGCCGCATTTATCGCAGCCTTCGGCTCCGCAGATACTCTGGCGACCTCCCTGTTCAGCACCTTCCCAAGCGGTGTTGGCAGCCTGGTTTCCATGATGTTCTTCGTCTTTACCGCCTCCGGTCTATTCGCCATGATGATGGAAAAGACCGGCTGCGCAATGTCCGTGGGTAAAACCATGGTCAAATGGCTGGGTGTTGACCGGTCCTGGATCGCCATCTCCGCCACCACCGTCATCCTGCTGTTTGCAGGCGTCGGCACTTACACCTATGTTATCGTCGTTCTGGCCCTGCCTCTGATGAAGGCCGCCAACCTGCCCAAGAAGGTGGGCATGATCGCCGGTCTGGGCATCGCCACCGACATCTCCTTCTGCTTCCCCGTGGCGAACGTCCCCGGCTCCCTGCCCAACGGAATCCTGGGCACCTCCGTGTTCTCCGCTCCCATCCTGTCCTGCGTAACCGGCGTTGTGGGCATTGTGATGTTCGTCTTCTGGATGCTGCACATGGTCAAGAGAGCACGCAAGAACGGCGAGGGCTATGACGGCCCCACAGACGTGGGCGAGGTGGACACCGATACCTCTAATCTGCCCGGTTTTGTCTCCTCCGTCATTCCTCTGATTGTCGTGGTCGTGGCCGCCATGCTCATGGCCTCCATCAAGATCGGCGGCAATGACTTTTCCACTCTGACCGGCATCGATTCCACCTCCCAGGTGGCCGTAGCTCAGCTGTGCGGCTGCGTGGCTGTTGCCATCCTGCACTTCGGCCGCTGCAAGAAGGCCGGCTTCCTGAAGATGATCTCCGAGGGTGCTCCCTCCATGTGGGGCTTCCTGGTGCTGGCAGGCTGCGTCTTTGGCTTTGGCCAGGTCGTCACCAACTGCGCCTGCATCCAGCCTCTGACCGAAGCGGTTCTGGGCCTGAACGCCTCCCCCTACATCTCCGCCATGATCTCCGTCGCTGTCATCGCCGGCCTGTGCACCGATGGTATCTCGGCCATGATGGTCTGGCTGCCCATGTTTGGTCAGGCTTACCTGGATATGGGCGTGGATCCCGGCGCTCTGCGTCGTCTGCTGCTCTGCACCTCCCAGACCTTCGACTCCATGCCTCATGCACAGTCCACCGCCATTACCCTGGGCGTGTATGGTTTGACCCACAAACAGGCATACTGGGATATGTTCGTGACCACGGTGATCTTCCCGGTCATCTTCTCCATATTCTGCTGCATCTGCTGCATTATCTTCTATTAATTGCAGCTTTGATCCCATCTCCCCTAACTGACCCGATACACACAGAACGAGGGCTGCTTTCTTCCATCAAAGGAGGCAGCCCTCCTTTCCACATGAATAACCTGGTTTTTCCCGAGGAGCTTCTGCTCTTCCCGGAAGGGAGTCCCATATGAAAAAAGACAAATTCTCCAGAATTTTCTATATTATTCTGGTTCCCGTGATTTTGATTGTGATCCTGCTGAACTCCGGTTTCCTACAGGCCAGAGTGCCCGCCGTCACCATCTCCGGCACGCACTATAACGTAGCCCAATTCAACTATTATTACTTCACCGCATACAATGACTTCGTGGCCGAGAATTTCGACGAGGACGACAAAAGCGGCCCCTTTGATCCATCGGTGGCCCTGCGCTCCCAGATCAAGGAGGGCGATACCACCTGGAAGGATTATTTCACCTCCCTGGCGGAACAGCGCATGGTGGAAGTGACCTACTACAATGCCCAGGCCTCCGTGGCAGGCTATGAGTTTTCTGAGGAAGAGCTGGAGCCTGTTCAGGAACAGCTCGCCTTCATGGAAGCGGATCGCCTGGAAAACAATATTACAATGAAAAACTACCTGGTGGCCTACTGGGGCGTAGGCATGACAGAGGAAATTTATACCGCGGAATTGACCCGGGATGTGCAGGCCAGCGCCTACAAAGCTTATCTGACCTCCACCGCCGACATCAGTGACGCCGACATCACCAACTGGATTTCCGCCAATTCCCCGGAATCCTATCCCACCGCAAATCTCCGCATGATTCAGCTGGACGCAGCTCCCGACCGGTTTACCGGCCAGGTGGAAGAACAGCAGCTGGCCGATCTGTCTAATAAGCTGGACCTGCTGACCGCCCGCTATGAGGCGGAGCCGGACACCCTGCCCGCTTTGGCCGTCAGCTTTAATGACTCTGAGGCCCTGGCAAAGGCCGAGGGTGTCCTGGTCAATGAGCGGAAAGACACCCTGCCCGCCATTGTGGCAGACTGGGTGTTCTCCGGCTCTGTGCAGCCCGGTGACCATACCTCCCTGCTGGATGAGGAATCCGGCAAGGCTTATCTGGTGCTCCTGGAAAGCTGGGGCGACGATGCGGCCAGGCAGACTGCCATCCAGGCCCTGCGGCAGTTTCAGGTGGATGAAACCCTGGAGGATTTTTGCGCTAACTCCAGCATCAGCTATCGCTCTTTGGGCGTGCGCCTGATCGGCCGTTAAAGGAGGCGGAAGAACCATGAACAAGAAAAAACAGAAAGCCCCCGCCCAGTCTCCCATGACGCCGGAGCAAGAGGCCAAGTCCAAAGCCAGCTACAAGAAAACCCGGCGTCAAGTCTGGATTGCTGCCGCCGTTCTCATTCTCATCCTGCTGGGCGTCTCCTTCCGGAACATCGTTATCAACTACTATTACACCTTTGTCCTCCGCAGCGAGTCCATCTCTGTGGCTATGGAAAACATCGACGCTCTGGCCTACACCACCGGCGAGAAGAACGAACTCCACGATTTGCAGGCCCAGTGGGATTCCTATACCGCTTCCCGCCTGCGGGATACTGTGACCGCTGAAGCCTTTGACGGTGCCGTCCTGAACGGCTACTACTACGACAATGGCAGCGACGTTACCGTTCTGGCGCTGCATCGTTATGATGGCTCCGGCCAGGACGACTTTCTCTACGCGCCCTATTTTGAGGACTGCAACCTGCTTCTCCCCGACGCCCGGAACCACGGAAACAGCGGCGGCGATGCCTCCACCTTCGGCGCCCTGGAGCGGCATGACCTAAACACCTGGCTCCAGTGGATCGAAACGAATCTGGGAAAACAGACTGTCATTATCTACGGGGAGGACCTGGGCGCCAGCACCGCCCTGCTGGCCAGTGAGACCGGCCTGCTGACTGACAACGTGGCCTTTATCGTGGCGGAATCCCCCTACACCTCCCTGGCCGATCTGGCGGACTACACCCTGGCCAAGTGGTACAAAATCCCCAAGATCCTGACCTCCTTTATAGGCCGCTATGCCAACAGCCGGGGAGAATTCAACTATGCGGAAGCGGATCCCCTGTCCGGAGCCGCCTCCGGCAGCTGCCCGGTGCTCTTCCTGATGGGGGAGAATAACGAATATATCCCCGCCCAGGAAACCCAGGCCCTTTATGACGCCTGGGGCGGAGAAAAGGAGCTTTGCTCCTATCCCTCCCGCAACGGCCTGATCTACGCGGAAAACACAGAGGCGATCCAATCCGTTCTGGATGCCTGGATGGATGCTTATGTGAACTGATCCCCTTCCCCAGTTCCAGTCGGGGAGGCTCGTCATTCAATCCCTTATCCCTTGCCTTTTTTCGACAGATACGCTAAAATAGAGACAAACTATCCGTCTTTTGGAGTGATCTGCCATGGAAAGCACCGATAACATCTTACAGGTATGCCAGCTTCCCCATGCGGCCAGCCTGCAGCAGCTGTGTGATCTCACCTACTATATTACCGGCAATCCGGTCTTTGTCAGCGACATGGCCCACACCATTCTGGCCTATACCCGCTGCGTGGAGGTTCCCGATCCCAGCTGGCAGACCACCGTTGTCGGTGCTGGTTTGGACAAGAATACCCTGGTCCAGGATCGTGAGGTGAGCATCATCCACGAGCGCTCCACCGGCGACCAGCGGCCTGTTCTAGTGAAGGATGGCAATGTCCCCTACCCCAGGCTGATCAAAACCCTGGTCAGCCAGGGCGCCCCCGTTGGCGTCATGGTAGTGACCGCGTATATGCGCCCCTTCCGTGACCATGATGCGGGTTTGATTGACCTGATCTCCTCTTTTATGCTGCCGCTGATGGAGAAGGAGCACTATTTTATCTCCAGCAACAGCAGAGCGGTGGAAAACTACTTTATCCAGCTGCTGGAGGGCATAACATACAGTGAAGAGCAGGTGAAAAAGCGCCTGCAGGTTTTGAACTTTGCCCATTCGGAGTATATGTATGTGCTGGTGATCTGCGCACATCAACGCACTTTGACCGTCAATTCCCGGTCAATTCCCCAGCTGATCCAGCAATTCCATCGGCTGGACGGCTGCCACACCTTTCTGTATAACTCCACACTGGTCTGTCTCTATTGCAGTGACCACGATATCACCGACTGGGATACTCAGGAGGTACGTCTCACCGAGCTGATACGAAATGAGGACCTTCTGGCCGGCATCAGCCGCCGGATCAGCAATCTGTCCTGCCTGCGGGAATACTACTGGCAGGCCAGGGATGTGCTGGAGGTGGGCTTGAAGCTGGGCCGGGAGCACGCCTCTTATTTCCGGTATGACAGCCTTTCCTCCTTCCTCCTCTTCCAAAACATTCCCTGTGAGGATCTAATGCGATACTGCCACCAGAAAATTCAGAAGCTGTGGGAATATGACACGGCCCACAGCATGGATCTCTGCACCACCCTCCAAGTCTACCTGGAACAGGCCAAGAGCCTGGTCAAGGCAGCAGATCTGCTTTATATCCATCGAAATACTGTCCGCTACCGCATTAACAAGTGCATGGAGCTGATGAACACCGACCTGGAGGATGGCAATGAGATCTTCGCGTACATTCTCTCCCTCCGTATTCTGGAGTACCAGAAAAAATTTCCCCCAAAGACGGAGGCCGCCGCAGAAACCTGATCCATCTCCATCCTTGAGGCTGTCGAAACATGTCTTCGGCAGCCTCAGTTCCTGCCCGAATGTTTCCTGATAAGGAGTTGCCAGATGCCAAACATCATCGAGATTACCGACTTCGCCGCCCCTGAGCTAGATGTCTTTGCCCGGCTCACCGAAGCCCAGCTGCGCAGCCGCCGGGAACCGGCGAAGGGGCTTTTCCTCGCGGAAAGTCCCAAGGTCATCGGCCATGCCCTGGACGCCGGCTATGAGCCTGTGTCCCTGCTCACGGAGCGCAAGCACATTGAAGGACAGGCCCGGGACATCCTGGCCCGCTGCGGCAATGTTCCCGTCTATACTGCTGACAGCGATTTACTGGCCGGTCTCACCGGCTACCAGCTGACCCGGGGCGTACTGTGCGCCATGCGCCGCCCACTCCTTCCCCAGGTAGAGGCCCTGTGTACCAGTGCGCACCGGGTGGCGGTCTTGGAGGGAATCGTGGACCCTACCAACGTGGGCGCCATCTTCCGCTCCGCCGCAGCGCTGGGCATGGACGCCGTGCTGGTGACGCCCACCTGCTGTGACCCGCTGCACCGGCGGGCTGTGCGGGTCAGCATGGGCACCGTTTTCCAGGTGCCCTGGACCCGCATCGGCAATCAGCCCGCAGATTGGCCCCAGGCCGGTATTCGGCGGCTGAAGGAGCTGGGCTTCCAAACCGCTGCCATGGCCTTAAGCGACACCGCCATCAGCATTGAAGATCCCCGTCTGGGGGCAGAGAAGAGGCTGGCCATCGTTCTGGGCACTGAGGGAGACGGGCTTTCCTCCGCCACCGTTGCCCACTGCGACTATACCGTGTGCATCCCCATGTCCCACGGGGTGGACTCCCTGAACGTGGCGGCGGCCAGTGCGGTGGCCTTCTGGCAGCTTCGAGCCAAATAAGAAGATTCATATAAAAAATTCCTGATTCCTTGTGAAATCAGGAATTTTTTGCCTTATTTGATTGCTTTCTCCATCACATAATTGGCAGGGCCGCAGGGAAATTCCCCCATAGCACCAAACGGATTAAATTGGTTAATATAAATACGCATTGATATCCGTCAATTACTTTTTAGAGGTGTCCTCCTTGTAACTCTTATAATACTCCCCATAGCCATAATAGCCGTAGGCCTTACCCAAGGCGCTGCGGTTGACCCCGTTCAGCACGCAGCCAACCAGGGGAAGCCCATTGTCAGAGATCAACTGAATCCCCTCCAGAATCTGATTTTTGGAGGCGTAATCCTGCCGAATCGTCATCAGTGCGCAATCCGCCAGGTCTGATATTTCAGCCGCGTCCGCCAGCAAGGAGCAGGGCGGCGTATCCAGAATGATGTAATCAAAAACGCTTCGCGCCGCACTCAGAAGAGACTGAATTTTCTTGCTTGCCAGAAGCTCCGCCGCGTTGGATACAGAGGAGCCGCCATATATGGCAAAGAAATGCTTGCTCTTCACAGGATGGATCAGATCTTTTACCGCCACGGCGCCCTTCAGATAGTCAGACAATCCCAGCTTCTCTTTCTCGCCCAGGACAGCAGCCACCGACGGGCTTCGCAGATCACAGTCAACCAGCAGGGTTCGATTTCCCTTTTGGGCCAGCGCAAGGGCCAGATTGGTTGCCACGGTCGTCTTGCCCTCCCCTGGGATAGCGCTGGATACCAGAAGCACCTTTTTATTCTCCTTCTGCAGCTCCTTTTCCACCCGGATGCGCAGCAGCCGTACAGACTCACCAAATCCGAATTGATCCTCCGCAATCAAAAGTGGATAGCCGGAATTTCCCTTGCCTTTCTGATACCCTTTGACAGCGGGAAGCATTCCAATGCAGCGCAAATTGACCAGATGTTTCAGCTCCTCCTCGTTGTGGATTGTGGAGCGGGCAAAGGATAACAACAGCACAGCGCCCAGCCAGATCACAAGTCCCACAGAAACCCCTTTTTTCAGGGCGGAGGGATAGTTTCTGCTGTTGATTGGCGTGGTCGGCACACCGCTCTCGTCCAACAAATTCATATCAGTGGGACCAACCACAAATTCCGCCACGCTGGGATAATAGGCGATGACTGCATTGAGCACATCGTAGGCCAGCTGGGGATCATTGGATGTGACCGCCAAGGTAAAGATGTTCGTATTCTCCAGCACACTGGCTGTCACCTTAGGCATGGAGGAAATCCCCAACTCCTGCATCACCATGTCGCTGAGCGCACTGCTGGTGAGAATATAGGGGAATGTCTTTTGCATCTGCTCGGCTGTCGCCGTATTATAGACCCTGACCTCCGCCTGAAGCGGATTGGTCACATAGACGGTAAAAGAGGCCGTCGCTTGATACTGAGGAGAATAGGACCGATAGGTTCTCCAACAAAGGAATGCCGAAATCAACACAACCAACAGAATTCCCGGCCACAGAAGGCGTTTCATACTCCGCCTGAAATCTGAGACCAGCACACCGAGATCGATCTTGGCCATATTCTTTTCCGTATTTTCACTGCCCATGACGTGCTCTGTTCCTCCGATTTTTCAGCGTTTTCTTATCCGCCATACTTTCCATATTTCCCGTAACGGCCATAATGACCATACCCGTATCCATATCCATAACCATAGCCTGCCCCTTGAGGAAGCGCGTACACATTATTGATCACACATCCCAGCAGCTTTGATTGCGCATTGCTTAAGGATGTAACTGCGCGATTGACGCCATCTGCGGATACCTGATTCTGCCGTACCACCAGCAGCGATGCGTCCACCAGTTCCATGATGCATTCCGCATCTGAAGTCACAGATGTGGGTGATGTATCCACAATCACATAATCGAAATGCTCCCGGGCATCCTTCAGCAGCCTTGCCAAGCCTTCGGAGCTGGAAATCTCCCCAGAGCTGCGCAGCCCTCTGCGCTCCAGCAGCAGGAAGAGACCGGTATCCTTCATTTGAACAATCGCGTTCTCCGGCATTATTTTTCCAGAGGCCACATCCACAGTGCCGGCGCCCCTCCAGGGATATTCCAAAATCTTATAGCATGCAGGCTTCCGAAAATCACAATCCACAAGAAGCACCCGCTTGGACTTCTTTGCCAGGGCCAGAGCAAGATTTACCGCAATGGTGGACTTTCCCTCGTTTTCCATCACACTGGTGATCATAATCGCCCGGCCGCCCTTTGGCATCTGAAGCTCTATCCTGCGGCGCAGCTTCCGCATGGTTTCCGTGTATGAAAAACTGGTGGTCGGGTTGGTAATCAGGATACTGGTCTTGCGCCGCTTCAGCAACGACCTCAGAGTTTTATACTTCTGTTCATGCTGAATCTCACCCAAAATCTGGCAATTCAGCTTCTTCTCCGCCTCCTGCTTGCTGCGCACCGTATCCCGCCGGTAGGAGAACCCGCCCAGAAGGATACACATTGCAGCCGCAGCCAGAAGGGTCGCCTTCTTCATGTAAGAGAAGGAAGCAGCGGCATTCACCGGTATGACAGGGACGGTCGGGCTTTGAAGAACCTCCAAAATGGTATCTCCTAAAACCTGGTAAGAGACGATCTGATGATTCTCAATGATAGCCTGGGTCACTAAGAACGCGGTGCGCGGGTCTGAAGCTGTCACCCTTAATGTGAGCAAATTTGTCTCCGCAATCGCTGAGGCGTCAATTGTTCCATCAAAGGAGGCCATTCCCAATGTCTCTAGAATGGACTTACGTAAAAGGGAGCTGTTGAGAACCTCAGAAAACACGGTGGCTAAGTTTGTTGTGGCGGATAGATTTTGGTAAACGGTGGTAGAGCTTCCCTTTGCCGAAACGACAAAGGTGGTTGTGGTGGCGTAGGAGGGAACATAAAGCAGATCCGACACCACATAGGCCGCCATTCCCGCAAGAACTGCGGCGATCAGAATGAGATACCATCGCTTTAACACATCCTGCAAAATGGTGACCGGGCTGAAGGAAAGCAGCGAAATCTGCTCAGTCTGGTTTTCTGTCTTTTCCTGCATACTCATACCCTTTTTACTCCTCCACAACGACAATCAGCCGTGTGTATCCAGTGTATCCGCTGTACTTTGCGGTATATGCAACGCTATAGGTGCCCGGAACTTCGGTATTGACATCGGAATCATAGGAAACAGATACCCGGTCTGTGTCACGGCTTAAGTCAATTTCTTCCGCTGCAATCCGCAGTGTTTTCAAGTAAGCGTCAGGATCAAACCCGCTTCCTTGCTCCAGGTAGACCAGATAGTCGCTAAGCTCCAGGGTCGCGTTATAGGTTCCGGAAGGATAAACCTCCACCGGAACGGTCAGATAAGCTGTATCATTCATACTATTTGTCACACGAAATTCCACCTGGTGGACACCCTCCGCTGTCACGGAGGCCTCCTTACTGACCAATGTGGCCTTAATCCGGTCGTCCAAAGCGCCATCGATAACATCCTCTGCGCCCACACAGCTGAGGACATCAAAGGTTGTTCCGCCCCGAAATACCAACGGCGCAGACAGGGTGAACCTGGGGCTTTGATAATCTGTATACCGCAGCGTGCGCTGTGCCTTGGCAACATTCCCGGCCCGATCAAAGGCCGCGTAGGTTACGGTGGCCATCTGATTGGACGACAGGTTGGAAATGCCCTCTATCACAAGGCTGGAAGTTACATCCCCATCCTGGGCGTCCCAGGCTGTGACCCCGTTCAGCAGCTCCGCCTGATCCGTTCCCACAGAGAGCTCTATCTCCTCTGACCGGAAGGAAATCTCCGGGGCAGTATTGTCAACTATTCGCCGGGAAAGAATATAGTAGGCTGCAAATCCAATGCAGCACAGCACTGTGAACAGCAGAAGTACCCATCTTCCTTTTTTCCTCACACAACATTCTCCTTCTGATATTTGAACCGCTCCGGTTCCCACTTAGTAAAGCAAACGCCGCGTTTTGCACAGCTTCTCCGTCCAAAAATCAAAGTTTGATCTAAACGGAACGCCAGCCGGGACACGGACCGCATAACGAAAATATTCTATATCCGGCACACACATAAATCAAGGGCTAATTTCGCTGAATTTCAAAAATGATTTAAAGGGCTGGATATCTTTATACTCCGGGCCTGCTGCAGCGGCGCTTTTATAATTCTATTTAATATTATAGTTTTAGACGCAAATAAAGTCAACGAAAAGCACGAATTTGTCTGAAAAACTATATAG
>CAZVVH010000016.1:0-16707 GCA_964630475.1 uncultured Oscillospiraceae bacterium
GGCTTTTTCCGGATAAAGTGGGAAATAGCCGCCAGCTTCCGGTTCTTAACCTTTGTCTTTTTCTCTTTTGACACAGCTCGCACCGCATTGCCGCCGTCCATCAGGAAGTGGGTTCGCAAATGCTTAACTTTGAGAATAGGTTCTGCCATCTTTTAGCTCCCTTTCCACATTGTTCTCTTTGCTCAAGCACCCGCCGGCGATAACCACCGGCGGGTGCAGTTGAACGGTTCTCTTATGGAATTGCCGCCTGCACTCACTGACCGTCAGTCGCCCACAGACGGGAGACGATGGTGTTGTTCAGATAGTAAGCGCTGATCAACTCGCCGTTGTCAAGGCCGCCGATTCTGCTGCTCAGGAACTCATGGGTATTGGTCATGCCGCTGACCTGCAGGCTCCAGTGTAGCTGGGAGAACTTCCGATCCGCTTTCTTGGCGTTCTCCGCCTGCTCCTCCAGGGTCAGAGCGTCACGGGTATCAGTGAGAAGTTGGTCCATGGTAGTGTCGGAATCGAAGGTGTGATAGGCAAAGCCGGTGCTGACATAGGTCTGGAATGCAAACCCCGCGTCGGTGCTCAGGATGACGCTCATCATAGTCGTAGTAGTTCTCGTTCTTCGTGTACTTGTAGTAGGATCCGGCAACGAAATCGGTCAGGATGTAGGGACCAGTGCCGATGGCGTAATGCCAGTCACTCTTCTGCTCGTCGGTCAGCTCATCCCACTCGGGACCGGTAATGTTGACCATGGCCAGCATGAACTCAGACAGGCAGGCTTCGGACTCGCCCAGGGCAGGATCAAACACGGTGTTAAGCTCGGCGCACAGGAAGGTGGTGCTGCCGCCGTAGATGGGGTCTCCGCTGTCCACAACAGCGGGCGTGGTTTCCTGGGCAGGGCTTTCTCCGGGAGCGGAAGTCTTTCAGCAGACCCCTGTTCCTCGTTTTTGCCGCTGCAGGCTGCCAGAGACAGCATCATAGCAACTGCCAGAAGCATAGCGATAAAGCGTTTCATTTCTTTTCTGCCTCATATTTCCTTCGTTTTTATCAGACAGCCATGCTGTCCTGATTTCCATCAGCCTAACCGGGAAGGCAGCACAATCTCAGAGGGGCAGCCCTGAATAATATGGCCCTCAAGATCCTCAGCCCAGAGCATAACCTCACAGCAGTGCTCGCCCTTGTCGTTCACATATTTCCCGGTGACCACCGCTCGACCGATGACGGTATCGCCCTGGGCGCCGTGCCGGTCGCAGTCCCGGCCTTCCATGCCCGGAACCTTATTGAACTCCTCCGCGCACAGAGGTCCCTGGCGCAGCTCATCAAAGAAGGGATAGAAACGCCAGCTGACCCGGGAAACCCGGCCCCTGGTGCCCACGAAGTTGGTCAGCACCCGGAAGACCAGCCGGGCCGCTGTATCGTTGTAGAACACGCCCCGGGCGCCGGGGATATTCCGGCCTCCGAAATGGAGGGCGGTCTCGTCCAGATACTCCCCCCACTGATCCCGGAAGGTCACTGCCCGCACGTTGGGATCCATCAACTCCTCCCGGGAGTAGATGGAGAGGTCACCGATCTGGTGCCAGTACACCATGTGCATATAGGTGACAGGACCGTCAGAACAGGTGGAGGGCAGCTCATAGCCCACCGGAATGTCCTCCCAGAAGGGAACATTGTCATGGTTCATAACTTCCTTGTCCCACAGGGTTTTCATGTACTCGTAGTCCGCATCGGTGGTCACATGGGCCGGGGGAAAATAGCCGGTCCAGGAGGCCATATGCCGGGAGAAGTCAAACTTTTCGCCCTGGAAGCCCTCCTCATACTTGCGGTAGCACTCCCGGACCTGGCCCTCAATGTGATAGGCCAAGGTGCCATCCTCGCAGACCTTGTCCTCTTTGCCGCCCATGGCAAAGGTGCGGATTATGCTGCCGGGAATGGTGCGGTCCTCAAAATACTTGGTGCTGTTTTCACTGTGCAGCTTGTCCCCGGCGAAAATGGTCTTATTGTACCGGATATCGGTGCCGTCATTGGTATAATAGAAGCCGTCTGCCATATTCTTGGGGAACTGGGGGATACCCATAATGGGGGCCATGGCCTCAAAAGCGGGATAGGCAGGGACAGAGGGGAACCCGTGTGCCCGAGCGAACTGCGGATCATTATACAGAGGATCGTAGGGATTCCAGGTGTGGTTATACTGGATGATCTCCTCTTCAGTATAGGTACGGGGCCTCAGGAAGGGAGGCAGGCTCTCTGGATCATTCGGATCCATCGGCGGCATTCCCGGAGGGGAGGGCGGAACTGCTTTGCCCTCTGCGCAGTCCTTGCGAAGCTGAACCATTTCAGCTTCAAAGGGCAGGTAAACCCCGGGCTGGAACTGATGATAAATACCCATAAATTCGTTCTCCTTTTTCCTTTTGAGCGCTGATACGCGCTCTTATTTGATGCTTTTAGTATAAAACAGCCCCATTCATCCTACAATTATCAAGATTGTTATTTTTTAATCATTTTGCCAGCAAAATTCCAGGTTGATTTTTCTGTATTTTTAGGATATAATAAAAATTATTGATATATTTTCGACATAATATTTCAAGTTTTTATTTATGGGGTTTGTATTTATTATGAATGACGCCGGAAAACGCCGCTGCGAAGAGCTGGATCACGCAAAGCTTTCCCTGGCCGAGGTAACCAGGCGATACGTGCGGATGAAGAATATGTCCATCCTCTGCCACTGCTCCGCCGAACTGGACCACAGCACCCTGCTGTACTATTCTGTGAACGATATGTTCCTGGGCGGCGGGGACTATGTGCTCCTCCTTTTTTCTGAGGTTAGCGAGCACTCCGCCGATCAAAACGCCGGCATGGAGATTTACAGCCGGGTTCACGTTTACAACCTGATCGAAGAGCAGGTGGAGCTGGCACTCAGAGGGCATTATACCTATTACTCATCTGAACTGGACGGCCGCCTGGTGGTGCTGGTCCTCTTTCATTATGGGCTGGCCCCCAATCTGTACAGCGTCCTCTCCACCGCCCTGGACAACCACGCCATGGAGATTGCCGAAGGCTGTAAGCGCCTCTATGATATCAATGTGGTCACTTATATCGGCGAGCCTATTCATCAGGTCACCAATATCGCCCAGTGCTACCAGAATCTTCTGAATGTGGCCATTCTTCACCGGTATATTCAAAAGAAGTTTACCGTGCCCATCTTCCACCAGCTTCATCCCGCCCCCAACTCCGGCTCCCCCTTCCGGTTCTCTATTCCCGACGCTGCCCAGCAGCTCTCCAACGCCATTGTAGAGCAGAAGGACTACCACAAGCTGCTGGATGAAATTCTCTTCGACTTCGCCAACGCACCTCTCCAGTCCACAGACGAACTGAAGAGCCGGCTGGGTATGCTGTTTGAGGCCGCCTCTACCGAATTGCGTACCCGAGGGGTCCGGCTCAACGCAGACCGCCTGCGGCTGGAGCAGATGAACCTGATTATGAGCTCCCTTCATTGGGCGGAGCTGGTTCAATGGTTTCACCATTTCGCGGACATCGCGGCGGAACAGGCCACCAGCAATCAGGAAACGGTGGTCATTCGAAGCCTGCACAACGCCGAACAGTATATTGCGGAGCACATCTCCTCTCCCGCCCTAACAGTGAAAGAGGTGGCCGACGCCCTGCATACCAGCTCCTCCAGCTTGATTCAGCTCTTCCAGCGCCAGCTCCAGACCACTCCCTCCAAGTACATTCGAAACCTTCGGCTGAAGCAGGCCCTCAATCTCCTGCAGACCACCGATCTCTCCGTCCAGGCCATCAGCGACTGCTGCGGCTTCGGATCCCTGGAAACCTTCCACCGGGTCTTTAAGGCGGAATTTGGGATGCCGCCCGGAAAGCTGAAGCAGCTGAACAAAGCAAATCACTGAACTCTCGCACGCAAAAAAGGACGGCCTAACTGGCTGTCCTTTTTGTCGATATTGACATTTATATGCCAATATTTAATCACATTATTTTCGAGATTCTTTTCTAAAATTGATAAATTATTAACATGACTGATAATTTACAACGGCTCTTTCCCAGCTTATACTAGACTCATCAAAAAACTTCATGTTTTCTTGATGAGCTCGATCTTAAGGAGGATTTATAATATGCCCAAGCAGAGACGTGCGCTGATTCTTTACGCGACGATGACAAAGAACACCGAGAAAATCGCCCTGGCATTTGAAAAGGCATTCAAGCATTACAACTGGGAGGTCACCTTATTTAAAATGACCATGAAGCCCGCCGACTGGGAGGGAATGCAGGAGAAGCTGTATTTCGATGACTACGATGTGGTCTGCCTGGGTTCTCCCATTGTGGCCGGCTATCCCCTGACCGTTGTTAACAAGGTCTTTTCTCTTGGTGCCGGCGGCGCCCTGGAAAAGGAAATCCAGTCCAACATTGACAAGGGCGAAACCACCTTCAACGAAAAGATGGAGGAGAAGTCCATGGGTGACAAAGCCGCCATTGCCGGAGGCCCCAAACCCGGAACGCCTCCCAAGCCCCTCATCGGCGCCCGCTGGCGGAAACAGATGCCTCCCTACCGGGGTATCGCCAATCAGGGCACCTATCGTCCCAAGGGCATCGTATTTACCACCTACGGCGGCGGCTTCTATGGCTCCGATGAGGCTCTGACTACCCTGGAGGCCCTGAAGATGTTCCTCAAGCTGAACGACTGTGACACCGTGGGCACCTTTGCCTGCTGCGGGAAAGAGTTCGGCCCCGCCGGTCTGAAAAAGGGTCAGAAGCCCCAGACTATGCCCGGGACTCCCGAGATCGTGGATCCCGTCATATACACTACTGAGGACGGAGAATCCCTTCAAGGTTCCTACTTCTTCCATTACGCCGGCTGGGAGCATCCCTCTGAGCGGGACTGTATGAAGGCCTACGCCATGGTCTGCGACATTGTGGAGGACTATTTCCTCTCCTATCACGGTGATGTGTGGGAGTCCACCTCGCAGTATATGTCCATCTCTTAATCTGCCAGTTTTTCCTTTCATTTTCCTTTGCATCAGGCGCATCGCAGCCGCGATGCGTCTGATGCATGTCTATTGCGCGGAAAAATCCTTTCAGGCCCAGAATCCAAAGCAGAGACCGCATACCGGGGTTTTCGGATATGGTTCCTATAAACCGCCCCCTACATCAGGGCTTTTAACGATTCCAACACCGCCCGCATCAGGGGCAGAGCGGAACAGATAGCGGCGGCGGCCCCGGCAAATTCCAACGCCGCCGCAATCCCGCTTTCCCCGGCGTCCTTGCACAAAGAACCGCCCAAGTGGGTCACTAGGGCAATCCCCGCGGTTTTGATCAGTGGGATCAGCAGTCCGGTGGAGATCCCGGCCAGCTCTGCCAGCTCGGTCAGGAAGGCCGCCGCGTCCTGTAGCAGCCCCACCGCCCAGGACAACACCAGCGCACCCGCTGCCAAACCCAGCACCAGGGCAATCTCCGGGCTTTGCTTTCGGATTGACACCGCACAGAGCGCCCCGGCCACCGCCGCCGC
Organism: uncultured Oscillospiraceae bacterium; assembly: GCA_964630475.1. Taxonomy (GTDB): domain Bacteria; phylum Bacillota; class Clostridia; order Oscillospirales; family Oscillospiraceae; genus JAJQBJ01. The sequence continues at coordinate 5,504 of CAZVVH010000016.1, forward strand.
AGTTATTTTCAGCGCCAGCTCCATCAGAGGTTAAACAGGCTCTTTACCAGGTCAAACAGGCTGCTGATCTGCTGCACCACCATCATCAGCACCACAATCAGCCCGGCCAGGGTGGTCATCATGGCCTGCTCATCCCGCCCGGATCGGGACAGCACCATGTTCAGCACCGAAACCAGGATTCCAATGGCGGCTATTTTGAAAATCAAATCAACGTCCATTCAGTTCTCCTTCACAGCAGCACGATCACCAGCAGCAGCCCCGTCGCCCCGCCGGCTACGCAGTAAACCCTGCCCATTCGCTTTCGTTCCTCTCCGGCCTCCGCGGCCAACCTGCGGAGCCTGCCCCCCAGGGCGTTCAGCCCCTCCGCCTGCCGCACGGGGTCAAACTGCCCCAGCAGATCCCCCGCCCCCGCCAATTCCTCTAACCCGCGGTTGGAGAGTCCTCCCAAGGCAGCCAAAGCCTCCCGCCAAATCTGGGCAAAGCCCAGCCGGTCAGGCCGTTCCAATTCCCGGAGGCAGTGCTGATAGACCGGCCTTAACGGCCCATCCCGGGCCTCCATCCGGTTCAGCAGTTCCCCAAGAGGCGGGCTGCTCCATTCCAACAACCGGGCCAGCTCCTCCATATCCTCTGCCGCCTGCGCCAGATGCCGCTCTCCTTCCCGAAGGGCCGCCGCTTTTCGCAGTCCCAGGAGGAAGCAGCCTCCAAAGGCCAGCAGTCCACCGATTTCCCGTATCATTCCAGCGCTTCCACCTGATAGACCCGCCGTCCCCCGGACAGCTCGATGCGGAGAAGGCTCCGGAAGATTCCCTGCTCCAGCAGCCGGCGATACAGGGGCCGGCGTTCCAGATCCGTCCGGTCCCCGCCGTGGGCGGTGGCCAGCAGGGAGACACCGCAGTTGGCCGCGATGGTCAGCGCATCCACATCCTCCGGTGCGGTGATCTCATCCACCGCCAGCACATTGGGGTTCATGCTGCGCAGCAGGAAGAGAAGCCCGATGCTTTTGGGACAGCCATCAATGACATCTGTCCGAATTCCTACATTCATCTGGGGGACACCGTGATACAGCGCGGCCACCTCCCCCCGCTGATCCACCAGTCCAACCCGAAGGGCCTGAGGCCCGTCCGAAAGCTGACAGACCAAATCCCGCAGGAGAGTGGTCTTTCCATTCCCAGGTGGAGATAGAATTAAGGTGCTCTTCAGTGTTCGCCCCTCCAAAAGCTGGGGCAGCAGGCCCGCCCCCACCCCGGGCTTCTCCCTGGCAATGCGCAGGTTGACAGAGGACAGGTGGAGAAAATTCCGCACCCGTTCCCCCTCTGCGCTGACCGTCCCGCACAGGCCCAGCCTATGTCCGCCCTTCAGGGTGACGAAGCCGCTCCGCAATCGCTCCAGCGCGGAGTGAAAAGAGGAGCGGGTGGCCAATTCTACCATCATCCGCAGATCGTCCTCGCTGACTGTCAGCGGCTGTCCGGAAACCAGGATCGGATGCTCCCCAAAGGGATCCGACCAGCTGATACACCGCCCCGCCCGCAGGCGCACCTCCTCGCAGGAGCTGCGGATCTCCTCGGGAAGGGACTGCGCCGCGATCCTTAGCTCCCGGGGCAGGCAGCCTGCCGCCTCATCAAACGACTTCCAGTCCTCCATACCATTCTCCACCTTCCTTTTGTCCCGGCTGTACCACAGTCTATGCGCGGAGCTTACGGATAGAACTTCCCGGCAAAAAACCGCCCACAAAAGTCACTCCCCTTTGTGCAAACAAGAGATTGTCAATTTTTTCACGATTCATACTTTACTTTATAATTTTCGGGTGCTAGAATGTCAATCGAACGCGAATGACGAATAAAATAGAGCATCGTACTGCATATCAAATGGAAATGGAGCGAATGGTTATGAATTGGAGAGAATTATACGCCAGCCGGCTGACCACCGCCCAGGAGGCGGTCTCCAAGATCAAATCCGGTGACCGGGTGGTTCTGTCCCACGCCTGCGCAGAGCCTCTGTATCTGGTGGACACTATGGTTAACAACCGGGAGCAATATCGGGATGTGGAAATCGTCCAAATGGTTCCCATGGGCAAATGCCGTTACTGTGAGCCGGGCATGGAGCCTTACTTCCGCCTGAACGCCCTCTTTGTGGGAAACGCCACCCGGAAAGCCATTGCCAGTGGCCGGGCTGACTTCACGCCCTGCTCCTTTGCTAAGGTCCCCAAGCTGTTTGACGAGCATATGCCCATTGACGTGGCGCTGATCTCCGTCACCCCTCCGGACCGTTACGGCATGTGTTCTCTGGGCATCTCTGTGGACTACGCCCTGTCCGCCATCCGCAATGCCAAGCTGGTCATCGCCCAGGTCAATGCCCAAATGCCCTATACCTACGGAAACAGCCGGGTTCCCGTCAGCCAGATCGACTGCTTTGTGGAGCATTCCGCTCCCCTGCCCGAGCTGCCCCCCAGGGCGGTCAGCCAGGCTGAGGCTCAAATTGGAAAATACTGCGCCAGCCTGATTGACGATGGCGCCACCTTGCAGCTGGGCATTGGCGCCATTCCGGACGCGGTGCTCTCCTTCCTGTCCGACAAGAAAAATCTGGGCATTCACTCCGAGCTGCTCAGTGACGGCGTGGTGGATCTGATTGAGCGGGGGGTCATCAACAACACCCAAAAATCCCTGTTTCCCGGCAAATCCATCGCCACCTTCCTGATGGGCACCCAGCGGCTGTACAGCTTTGTGGATCACAACCCGGACTTTGAGCTTCATCCCGTGGATGTGGTCAACGACCCCGCTGTTATCTCCCGCAACAACAACATGACCTCCATCAACTCCTGCATTCAGGTGGATCTGACCGGCCAGGTCAACTCCGAGTCGGTTGGGCAAACCCAGATCTCTGGTATTGGCGGCCAGATGAGCTTTGTCTACGGTGCCATCAACGCCAAGCAGGGCAAATCTATCATCGCCACCACCTCCACCACCACAGATGGCAAGATCTCGAAGATCGTACCCGTGCTGGATTCCGGCTCCGCCGTCACCACCATCCGCACCAATGTGGACTATATTATCACCGAATACGGCATCGCCAAGCTGCCCGGCCTCTCCCTGCGTCAGCGGGCCAAGGCGCTGATCGAAATTGCTCACCCCAAGTTCCGTCCCGAGCTGGTGGAGGCCTATGAAAAGCGCTTCCACGTTCCCTACGATCAGAAATAATAAAGACACGAAAACCGCCCCGTTTCGCTTTGATATCGAAACGGGGCGGCTGCTTTTTTTGATTTTCTCTGGATTACTCCTTCGGCTGATTCAGCTCCAGGTAGTCGTCATAGGTCATAGCCCGGTCGATCAGCTTGCCCTCAGCGGTAAAGTCAAAAACCCGGTTGCAGACGGACTGGAGCATCTGATGGTCGTGGGTGGCCAGCAGGATGTTGCAGTTCACGTTCATCAAGCCGTTGTTCAGGGCCGCGATGGACTCCAAATCCAGGTGGTTGGTGGGCTGATCCAGCAGGAGCACGTTGGCGCCGCTCATCATCATCTTGGACAGCATACAGCGGACCTTTTCCCCGCCGGAAAGCACCTTGACAGGCTTATACACATCCTCACCGGAGAACAGCATCCGCCCCAGGAAGGCCCGGAGGTAGGACTCATGTTTATCCTCGGAATACTGGCGCAGCCAGTCGATCAGCGTGTCCTCATTGCCGCTGAAATAGGCAGAGTTGTCCTTGGGGAAATAGGTCCGGCTAGTGGTCTGGCCCCACTTAACAGTGCCTTCGTCCGGCTCCAGCTCCCCCACCAGAATCTTAAACAGGGTGGTTTGGGCCAGCTCATTGTCCCCCACCAGGGCAATCTTGTCGCCATGCTGCACGATGAAGCTGACCTTGTCCAGAATCTTCACCCCGTCAATGGTCTTGCTGACGTCAGTGACAAAGAGGATATCCTTGCCCACCTCCCGGTTGGGAGTAAAGCCCACATAGGGATAGCGGCGGGAGGAGGCAGGCATTTCCTCCACCGTCAGCTTGTCCAGCAGCTTGCGGCGGGCGGTGGCCTGCTTGGACTTGGACTTGTTGGCGGAGAACCGGGCCACAAATTCCTGCAGCTCCTTAATTTTCTCCTCGTTTCGCTTATTCTGGTTCTTAATCAGGTTCTGCATCAGCTGGGAGGATTCGTACCAGAAGTCGTAATTGCCCACATACATCTTGATCTTACCATAATCAATATCCACGATATGGGTACAGATGGTGTTCAGGAAGTGGCGGTCATGACTGACGCAGATCACGGTGCCGGCAAAATCCAGCAGGAAGTCCTCCAGCCAGTTAATGGCGTTGATGTCCAGATTGTTGGTCGGCTCGTCCAGCAGCAGGATATCGGGATTGCCAAACAGCGCCTGGGCCAGCAGCACCTTGACCTTCTGCCGTCCGTCCAGGGAGCCGGTCAGATCATAGTGGCAGGAAACGGGGATACCCAGGCCCTGGAGGATGCGGGAGGCATCGGACTCGGCCTCCCAGCCTCCCAGCTCCGCGAATTCCTCTTCCAGCTCGCAGGCCCGCATACCATCCTCGTCGGTCATTTCCTCCTTGGCATAGATAGCGTCCTTCTCCTGGCCAATGTCATAGAGCCGCTTGTGGCCCATGATCACGGTGTCAAGAACGGTATAATCATCATAAAGGTACTGATCCTGCTTCAGGATGGACATCCGCACATTGGGCAGGATGGAAACCTCGCCATTGGTGGAATCCAATTCGCCGGACAAAATTTTCAAAAAGGTGGATTTGCCCGCACCGTTGGCGCCGATGATGCCGTAGCAGTTGCCCCGGGTGAATTGCAGATCCACATGGCTGAACAGAACAGTGCCTCCGTACTGGAGGCCCACGTCGGAAACTGTAATCATGGAAGTTCTCCTTTAAAATGCAAATTTAATGTTATTGTACCATAAACTCCATCCGTTGACCATAGTTTTTCTGCCGGTTGGAGGGAGAAATCACCGCAGCTCTTTTTATTGACAGCTGCCTCCCTTCTGATTTAAAATAAAACCACCTACAACAGGAAACAGACAAGGAGGACTCACGTTATGAAACAACGTGCCAGCGGCATTTTGATGCACATCACGTCCCTTCCCGGTCCCTATGGGATCGGCTCCATGGGCAAAGCGGCGTTTCACTTCATTGACTTTCTTCATAGGGCCGGCCAGCACTACTGGCAAATCCTTCCCCTGGTGCCTATCGGACTGGGCAACTCCCCCTATATGTCCCCCTCCGTGTTCGCGGGCAACCCTCTGCTGATCGACTTGGATCTGCTGGTGGAGCAAGGTCTGCTGACCCAAGACGAAGTCAACACCGCCAGAGTGGAGGACCCGGATCATGTGGACTTTTATAAGGTGATCCGCACCCATCCGGTGCTGTTGGAGCTGGCCTATCAGCGCGCCACCGATGAGATGAAGGCTGCCGCCAGGGCCTTTGCTGAGGAGCGCTCCTATTGGCTGCCGGATTACTGCCTGTTTACGGCCTCCATGGAGCATTTCGGTAATGTGGATTTGCCCAAGTGGCCGGACAAGGAGCTGCTCCACCGCACCCCGAAGGCCATCCAAAAGTACACGGAGCTGTTGTCAGATCGGATTCACTTCCACGGCTTTTGCCAATATCTGTTCTTCCAGCAGTGGAACGCCATTCACGCCTACGCCAAGAAAAACCAGGTCAAGATCATCGGTGACCTGCCCATTTACGTCTCCGGCAACTCCGCCGACGTCTGGGCTCACCCAGAATACTTCCTGGTGGATCAGGATCTGAACTGCACCGCTGTGGCTGGCGTACCCGCCGACGCCTTCTCCGTCACCGGCCAGCGCTGGGGAAATCCCCTCTACAACTGGAAAAACCATGAGAAGGACGGCTTCGCCTGGTGGTGCAGCCGGGTCAGCAGCAACCTTTCCTTCTACGACGTTATGCGCTTTGACCACTTCCGCGGCTTTGACACCTTCTGGGCCATTGCCCCGGACTGTGAAAACGCCCTGGTAGGCCAGTGGCACAAAGGTCCCGGCATGAAGCTGATCAACACCCTGCGGGCCAAGGTTCCCGACGCGGACTTTATTGCGGAGGATCTGGGCCTCCTCAGCGAATCCGCTGTGAAAATGGTGGAGGACTCCGGGCTGCCCGGCATGCGGGTACTGGTGGACGCCTTTGATCCCTCCGGCTCCTCCCACTTCCTGCCCCACGCCTGCCCGGTAAACGCCGTTATGTACACCGGCACCCACGACACCGCCACCTTTGTCCAGTGGCTGACCTCCACAAGCAGCTGGGAGGAACGGGAATTTGCCAGCCGCTACCTGCGCCTGCGGAATGATGAAGGCCTGGGCTGGGGCGCTGTCTGCGGGGCCTGGGGATCCCCTTGCATATTGGCCATGGCCCCCTTCCAGGATGTTCTGGGCTTGGGCGGCGATGCCCGGATGAACACTCCCGGCACCTTCGGAACCCACAACTGGTCCTGGCGGGTTCGCTGGGAGGCCATCAACGATGAGGTGGCCTATCGCCTGCGGACGATCACCCAGACCTACGGCCGTCTGGTTCCTTCGGAGGGGGAAGCGTAAAAAGCCTGCGGACTGCGGTCCATGAAAACCGCAGTCCGCTCTTTCCGCTGTCACCCATGGATGTGCTTAAAGGTCAGATAGCCCTCCAAGATCAGGGTGGCCGCAACAGCGTCCACCTTGGCCTTGTGCTTTTTCATTCTCTTCCCAGAGTCAGACAGGATCTGGTGGGCCTCCACAGAGGTACGCCGTTCATCCCACAGGATCACCGGAAGTCCGGTGGCCTCTCTCAGCCTCTGTCCGAAGGCCTCATATTTCTCCGCCCGGGGGCCTCGGGTTCCATCCATATTCACCGGATGGCCCAGCACCAGCTCCTCCACTTGATTCTCCTTCGCCAGATGACAGATGCGCTCCAGCACCACGTTCTCGCTCCAGCTGTCAATGGTCACCGCCGTTCCGGCCAGCAGCCCCATGGGGTCGGAGATGGCCACCCCCGTGTGGGCGTCTCCAAAATCAATCGCCATAATCCGCATTGCAGTTCCTCCTGTTTTCCTGATTCAAATGGTTATGGATATTCTACCAAATCCCGCCACAGATGTCCACAAAAGAAATAAACCAGCAGTTTTGTCACGAAAATGTAACGAAAAACTTTTGAAAAAGTCTTGACGGCTGGGTGATACTATGTTACACTAAGATCACCTATGAGAAGGGGCTTTATTTTTATGCTCATTTTTGCCTGTACGTGAGCAGGAGTCCTCTTCGCCGCGCCGGTTTTCCGGAAGCAGAAATAGGGAGGCAAGACCTGCCGAACTCCAATGAGATACTCGTCCTGCGCACAGCAGGGCTTGTTTGCGCTGGAAATCGGCAGTACTTTATTCCCCGCAGGGTAAAGCTCCGATTCCGGCGCTTTATTTTTCGGGTGGCCGAAATGATAAGGAGGTGCCAAAGAATGGCCAAAGCAGGTGCGCGTGTGAAGATCACGCTGAGATGCTCCGAGTGCAAGCAGAGAAACTACAATACGAAGAAGAACAAGAAGAACGACCCCGATCGTCTTGAGATGAACAAGTATTGCCCGTTCTGCAGAAAGCACACAAAGCATATTGAAACCAAGTAAGATTCATGTCTAACTCGCTAAAAGAAGGGTGTGTTGAAATGGCAGAGAACGAAAAGAAGGCCGGAACCGAGGCCAAGGCTGAAAAGAAAGTAGCTAAAGCCAAGGAGAAGAAGCCTAATATCTTCGTCCGCGCATGGAAGCGGGTCGCCAAATGGTGCCGCGAAATGAAGAGCGAACTGAAGAAAGTTCAGTGGCCCACCCGCAGCCAGACCATCAATAACACGATCATCGTGATTATCTGCGTGCTGGTCATTGGCGTTTTCATCTGGATTTTTGACGCACTGGCTGTGGCCGTGGTCAAAGCACTGATCAACTTGTTCGCTTAAGGTGAAAAGTTATGGCTGAAAATGCTAAATGGTATGTAGTCCAGACCTATTCCGGCTACGAAAACACGGTGCTTACTGCTCTGCAGAAGCACGTAGATAACCGTAATCTTCATGAGCTGATTCATCGGATCTATATCCCCATGGAGACTGTCACCGAGTATACCGACAATGGTGAAAAGACGGTGGAGCGCAAGGTGTTCCCCGGCTACGTTTTCATCAAGATGATTTGCACGGATGAAACCTGGCACATCGTCCGCAACATCCGCGGCGTGACCGGTTTTGTCGGCAGCGGTGACAAGCCCCTGCCCCTGACCTCCGATGAGGTCGCCGCCTGGGGAATTGAAGACGCAGCTGCGGAAGAAGAAGAGGTTGTGATTCCTTATAAGCTCAACGATACCGTAAGGCCCAGAATTGTGATCCCTTACAAGGTCGGCGAGAGCGTAAGGATTGTGGACGGCCCGATGCAATCCTACACCGGCGTTGTGGAAGAAATCGACGCCGACAGCGGTAAGGTTCGCGTGGTCGTGTCCATGTTTGGCCGCGAAACTCCTGTTACAGTTGATTTGCAGCAGGTTGGCCCCGTGACTGATTAAAAGCAAGCTGCATTGCCCCCGGGCAATGTATCAGGCCGGATCTGTCCGGCAACGTGGGAGGAGCGCTTTGCTCCGCCATCGCCGCAGTGCTTCTGCGGCTCCGGCACACAGACGGTGTGTCCGGTTACCACAATATTTCAAGGAGGTGCTCACTAGTGGCACAGAAAGTTACTGGTTATGTTAAGCTCCAGATCCCCGCAGGTAAGGCAACCCCCGCCCCCCCTGTCGGCCCCGCTCTGGGTCAGCATGGCGTCAATATCGGCGCATTTACAAAAGAATTCAACGAGCGTACCAAGAAGGACGTGGGTATGATTATCCCCGTTGTCATCACCGTTTACGCTGACCGCTCCTTCACCTTTATCACCAAGACTCCCCCCGCAGCCGTTCTGATCAAGAAGGCCTGCAACATCGAGTCCGGTTCCGGCGTTCCCAACAAGACCAAGGTCGCTACCATCAGCAAGGAGGACGTTCGCAAGATTGCCGAGCTGAAGATGCCCGATCTGAACGCAGCTTCCGTTGAGGCAGCCATGAGCATGATCGCCGGCACCTGCCGCTCCATGGGCGTTGTCGTCGCTGACTGATTTTGAAGCAATTCCGCGTTTGGTCCGCTCCCCCGGGCCTTACGCCGTCTAATTCGTTTGCGGAGATCTGAGAAAGAAGGTCTCCAATAGGTGGGAGGATTATTCCGAATAACCACTGTAAGGAGGATATTAACATTGTTTAGAGGTAAGAAATATATCGACAGCGCCAAGCAGATCGACAAGGCTGCTCAGTACGATCCCAAAGAAGCTCTGGCTCTGGTCGTGAAAACCGCTCCTGCAAAGTTTGATGAAACTGTGGAGCTTCATGTGAAGCTGGGCGTTGACTCACGTCACGCTGACCAGCAGGTCCGTGGCGCCATCGTGCTGCCTAACGGCACCGGCAAGACCGTCCGCATCCTGGTGTTCGCTCAGGGCGCTCAGGCTGAGGCTGCCAAGGAAGCCGGCGCTGATTATGTGGGCGCCATGGATATGGTCGAGAAGATCCAGAAGGAAAACTGGTTTGACTATGACGTGGTCATCGCCACTCCCGATATGATGAAGTTCGTCGGCCGCCTGGGCCGTGTCCTTGGCCCCAAGGGCCTGATGCCCTCCCCCAAGTCCGGCACTGTGACGCCCAACGCAGCTCAGGCTGTTAAGGACGCTAAGGCCGGTAAGGTTGAGTATCGTCTGGACAAGACCAATATTATTCACTGCCCCATCGGCAAGGTTTCCTTTGGCCCCGAGAAGCTGGAGCAAAACTTCTCCGCTCTGATCGGCGCCATCATCAAGGCCAAGCCCGCCGCCGCAAAGGGCCAGTATATCCGTTCCTGCACCGTGGCCTCCACCATGGGCCCCGGCGTGAAGATTGCGCCCAACAAGCTGATCTGATTCTTCTTTGAGATTCTGCTTGCAGCAATTTTTCAGAATTTTTATCAAATCCGGCCACATTTTGCTTGACAGAATATGGCCGGTCTGATATAATGTCTTTTGCGTTCAAAGACAGCAGGTGCATTTGTGTAAAGATTTTTATCCGCCTGCCGAGAGTGCATTCAAAGTAAATCCTTTGACTGCTCTATCCTCCTGTCTTTTGACGCGGAGGATTTTTCATTTGTTATGGAGGTGAAACAATATGCCTAATGCAAAGGTTTTAAGCGAGAAGCAGGCAGTTGTTGCCGCACTGACCGAGCGCATGCAGAATGCTTCCTGCGGCGTGCTGGTCAACTATGAGGGCATCACCGTGGCTCAGGACACCGAACTGCGTACCCAGCTGCGTAAGGAAGGCGTGGAGTATTCCGTTATCAAGAACACTCTGGCCCGCCGTGCAATTGACTCCCTGGGTTACAGCGAACTGGACAGCTCTCTGAACGGCACCACCGCTTTGGCCACCACCGGCGATGACCCCATCGTTCCCCTGCGCGTGCTCAGCGACTACGCAAAGAAGCTGAACAAGAAGTTCGCTGTTAAGGCTGCTTTCGTGGAGGGCAAGGTTCTGTCCGCTGAGGAGGTTGCTCAGCTGTCCACCCTGTCCAGCAAGAAGGACCTGCAGGCTCAGCTGGTTGGCACCATCTGCGGCCCCATTATTGGCCTGATCTGCGTACTGGACGCGATCATCGCCAAAGAAGAAGGCGGCGAAGAAGCTCCCGCAGCAGAATAATAATTTCTGCAATCATTCCCCTTTGACACACAGGAACTTATACTAAAACTTATTAAAAAGCTTGGAAAGCTTTTTATAGCGCGAAGTGCGTTAAGTTTTTTATGAGACGGCGCAGTGTGCAATCGCACGATGCGAGTGTGCGTAGCACACGGGTTTCTCAATGAAAGCATTTCATTGAGAAACAGTATTAAATTAAATTATATTGGAGGTAATTTATCATGGCTAGCGAAAAGATCACTGCTATTGTTGAAGAGCTGAAGGCTCTGTCCCTGCTGGAAGTTAAAGAGCTGAAGGAAGCTCTGGAGGAGGAGTTTGGCGTTTCCGCTATGGCTATGGCCGCTCCCGCTGCTGGCGCTGCTGCTGCTCCTGTTGAGGAAGAGCAGACTGAGTTCGATGTCGTTCTGGCTGACGTGGGCGCTCAGAAGATCAAGGTCATCAAGGTTGTCCGTGAGATCACCGGCCTGGGCCTGGCTGAGGCCAAGAAGCTGGTGGAAACTCCCAGCG
>CAZVVH010000017.1:0-16461 GCA_964630475.1 uncultured Oscillospiraceae bacterium
ATCTGTGTACCTGTGTTTGCCGCCATGCTGAACTCTCTGACCGTTCGGCCCAAGGACATGAGCCGTGCCGCCGCCAAGGGCTTCATCAATGCTACCGACTGCGCTGACTACCTGGCCAAAAAGGGCATGCCCTTCCGGGAGGCCTACATGATTGTGGGCCGTCTGGTCAATATGTGCATCAAGTCCGGAGAAACCCTGGACACCCTGACCCTCCGGGACTTCCGCGCCATCTCCGGCCTCTTTGACGAGGACGTGTATCAGGCCCTGTCCCTGAAAACCTGCGTCAACGGCCGCAAGGTTTACGGCGGCCCTGCTGAGGAGGAGGTCAAGCGCCAGATCGCCTATATTCAGGACTTTGTTGACGCCCGTGAGGTGAATGCAAAATGAGAATTACCTATTGCGAAGGCAGCAGTGTCTGTCTGGCGGAAGTGACCAAAATCACCCTGGCCGGAAAGCTGCTGATCTGCCAATTGAAGTCGGTCAGCGACAGCGGCAAGCCTGAAATTGTGGCCCGCCCCTTCCCCGATGAGGATACCTGTGAGGCCTTTTTCCGCCAGGTAATCTGCGGCGCCCCACAGGACGCCATCATCAACCTGGAAAACACCAACTTTGGCACCCGGCTGGGCGCCATGCTGGAAGAGCTGGACGCCCTCTATGAGGACTGAGCCTATGAAGCCGAAAATTTACATTGACGGCCAGTCCGGCACCACCGGCTTGCAGATTTACGACCGTCTCGGCGCACGGAAGGATCTGGAGCTGCTCCGCATTGACCCGGATAAGCGCCGGGACAGCGAAGAGCGGAAGAAATTCCTCAACGCCGCAGATATTGTGTTCCTCTGCCTGCCGGACGACGGGGCCAGGGAGGCGGTTTCCCTCATTGAAAACCCGAGGGTCCGGGTCATCGATGCCTCAACCGCCCATCGGACCGCTCCAGGCTGGACCTATGGCTATCCGGAGTTATCCAAGGAACAGCGGGCCGCCATTGCAGGCAGCAAACGGGTGGCCAACCCCGGCTGCCATGCTACCGGTCTGATTTCCTCCGCCGCCCCCCTGGTGCGTTTGGGAATTCTGCCAAAGGATTATCCCCTGACCTGCTATTCCCTGACCGGCTACTCCGGCGGCGGCAAGAAAATGATAGCAGATTATGAGTGTCAGAATCCACCGGAAAAGCTGTCCTCCCCGGGCATTTACGGTCTGCCCCTCCGCCACAAGCATATCCCCGAGATGACCCAGGTCTGCGGCCTGGACACGCCCCCTGTGTTCATGCCCATTGTGGACGACTATTACAAGGGCATGGCCACCACCATTATGCTGCACAACCGCCTTCTCCCCGGCCACCCCACTGCCCAGCAGATCTGCCAGGCTTTGCAGGAGTATTACAGGGACGAGCACTTCGTCTCCGTGCTCCCCTTCGGCGCCAACGAAGGCACGCTTTATGCCAATACCCTGGCAGGCTCCAACCACTTGCAGCTGATCGTCTGCGGTCACGCGGAGCAAACCTCGGTCACCGCCCTGTTCGATAATTTGGGCAAGGGCGCTTCCGGCGCCGCTGTCCAGAACATGAATATCATGCTGGGCTTGGAGGAGACCGCAGGGCTGGAATAAGTTTTTTTCGGAAACAGATTGACGGATGATTTCCCTTGCAGTAAGATGATCGTGTATTTTGATTCCCTTGAGCGGGCCGGCCTCTCTGTCGGCCCATTCCCATTTCGTTTTGATCTCCCATATGAAAGGAGTTTATTATGATGAAATTGATTTCCGGCGGCGTCACTGCCGCCTCCGGCTTTCAGGCTGCCGGCATCCACGCCGGCGTCAAGAGTGGCAGCGGCGACAAAAAGGATCTGGCTCTGATCTACTCCGCCGCCGAATGTACCGCCGCCGCCACCTATACCATGAACCGGGTGAAGGCAGCCCCGCTGTACGTCACCATGAGCCATCTGGAAAACGGCGTGGCCCGGGCTGTGGTGGTCAACTCCGGCAATGCCAATGCCTGTGCCCCTCTGGGCCACGAGAACGCGGAGCGGATGTGCGCATCCGCTGCCGCCGCCCTGGGGATCTCCACCGAAGATGTGGTGGTTGCCTCCACCGGCGTCATTGGCCAGCCCCTGAACATTGCCGCCATTGAAAGCGCCATGCCTGCCCTGGCTGCGGCCCTGAATGAGGATGGCTCCCAGGCGGCCAACCAGGCCATTATGACCACCGACACCAAGGAAAAGACCGCTGCCGTAGAGGTGGAGCTGGGCGGCGTTGCTGTCAAAGTGGGCGGCATCGCCAAAGGCTCTGGCATGATTCACCCCAACATGGGCACCATGCTCTGCTTTGTCACCACCGACTGCGCCATCACCCAGGAGATGCTGGCCGACGCCCTCCACGAGATCGTGCCCCGCACCTTCAACCGCATCACCGTGGACGGCGACACCTCCACCAACGATATGTGCGTGGTTCTGGCGAACAGCCGGGCGAAAAACCCGCTGATCGAGTGGAAAAACGACGACTATCAGGTTTTCTATGATGCCCTGTATGAGGTTCTGAAGGCCCTTGCCATCTGCATCGCCGGGGACGGCGAGGGGGCCAGCCGCCTGATCACCTGCACCGTCAGCGGCGCCCGGTCTGAGGGCACTGCGGAGCGCCTGGCCAAGAGCGTGGTCGGCTCCTCCCTGGTGAAGGCCGCCATATACGGCGCGGACGCCAACTGGGGCCGGGTGCTCTGCGCCATGGGCTATTCCAAGGCCCCCTTCCGCCCCGAGTGGGTGGATGTGTCCTTCTCCTCTCAGGCGGGGATCATTCTGGTTTGCAAGGACGGCACCGGCCTAGAATTTGATGAGGAGCTGGCAAAGAAGATCCTGTCCGCTGATTCCGTCACCATCGAGGTTAACATCCACGAGGGAGATGGAAAAGCCACCTGCTGGGGCTGTGACCTGACCTATGAATATGTCCATATCAATGGCGATTACCGAAGCTGAGAAGCAATTCACTGACAGGAGAAGGTATCAAAATGGCTGATTCCCAGGAGCGGGCAAAGGTTCTTGCCGAAGCCCTGCCTTATATTCAAAAGTATTTCAACAAGACGGTGGTCATCAAATACGGCGGAAACGCCATGATCTCCGAGGAGCTGCGGAAAGCGGTGATGAGCGACATCATCCTCCTCTCCCTGGTGGGCATCAATGTGGTTGTGGTCCACGGCGGCGGCCCGGAGATCAATGACATGCTGAAAAAGATCGGCAAGCAGTCCCAATTTGTGGACGGCCTGCGCTATACCGATGAGGAAACCATGGACATTGTCCAGATGGTGCTCTGCGGCAAGGTGAACAAGAATCTGGTTGCCAACCTGAACCGCATGGGCGGCAAGGCCCTGGGCCTGTGCGGTATGGACGGAGGCCTCTTCCAGGCCAGAATCAAGGATCCCCGCTACGGCCTGGTGGGGGAAATCATCAAGGTGGAGCCCGGGTCGGTTACCGATGCTCTGGAGCGCGGTTACATTCCCGTGATCTCCACGGTGGCCCAAGGGGTTGACGGGGACACCTCCTACAACATCAACGCGGACACCGCCGCCGCCAAGCTTGCCATCGCCCTGAAGGCGGAAAAGCTGATCCTCCTGACCGATATCCGCGGCCTGCTGCGGGATCCTAAGGATGAATCCACCCTGATCCCCGAAGTCAAAATGAGCCAGGTTCCTCTGCTCATCAAGGACGGCATCATCTCCGGAGGCATGATCCCCAAAATTGACTGTTGCGTAGAGGCGGTGCGCTCCGGCGTGGCCAGAAGCCACATTCTGGATGGCCGCATCCCCCACTCCATCCTCATTGAGATGCTGTCTGACGAGGGCATTGGCACCATGCTATATTAAGCTTCCATACGTAAATTTACCGAAAGAACGTGATTACAATGACATTCAACGAACTGAAAGCCCTGGATCAGCAGTATGTCATGCAGACCTACGGCCGATTTCCGGTGGGCATTGCCTCCGGCAAAGGGGCAACCCTTACTGGGGTGGACGGCGAAACCTATCTTGACTTTGCCTCCGGCATTGGGGTCAACTCGGTGGGCTATGGCAATCAGAAGTGGATTGAGGCCATCACCAAACAGGCGGCCACTCTGGGCCATATTTCCAACCTGTATTATTCCGAGCCTTATGCCAAGCTGGCCCAGGTTCTGTGCACCCGCACCGGCATGGCCTGCGCCTTCTTTGCCAATGGCGGCGGCGAGGCCAACGAGGGCATGATTAAGCTGGCCCGGAAGTATTCCTACGACAAGTACGGCCTGGGCCGCTCCACCATTGTGACTCTGGTGAACTCCTTCCACGGCCGCACCATCACCACCCTCCAGGCCACCGGCCAGGAGGTCTTTCACCAGTACTTCTTCCCCTTCACCGAGGGCTTCCGCTACGCGGAGGCCAACAACATTGACTCTGTCAAGGCCCAGTGCGGCGATGACGTCTGCGCCATTATGATGGAGCTGGTACAGGGCGAGGGCGGTGTCATGCCTCTGGACTATGGGTTTGTCCAGCAGGTCAAAACCCTATGCGAGGAGAATGACTGGCTGCTGTGCATCGACGAGGTGCAGACCGGCATTGGCCGCACCGGCACCATGATGGCCTTCCAACAGTACGATATTCTGCCCGACGTGGCCGTGTTCGCCAAGGGCATTGCAGGCGGCCTGCCCATGTCCGGTGTTCTGGCCAACGAGAAGTGCCGCAATGTTCTGACCCCCGGCACCCACGCCACCACCTTTGGCGGCAACCCCATTGCCGCTTCCGCTGCGTTGGCTGTTCAGGAGATTTTGACCGATCAGGTTTTGGAGGAGGTCAAAAAGAAGGGCGCTTACATCCGCCGGAAGATTGAGGCCTTCGGCTCTCCCGCTGTGGCCGGGACCCGGGGGCTGGGCCTGATGCTGGGAATCACCCTGAAGGAGGGCTACGGAAACTCCCAGCTGGCCGCCGAACTGGTCAACGCAGGCCTGCTGGTGCTCACCGCCGGTCAGAACGTGATCCGCCTGCTCCCGCCGCTGACCATCTCCTATGAGGAGATTGATAAGGGTTTAGCCATTATGCAGCAGGTACTCTGAAAGGAAAAGAGAGGGAGCCGCCATGAAAAAAGATTTGCTGAAGCTTCTGGATCTGTCCCATGCCGATATCGAAAGGATTCTGGACATGGCAGACCAGATGAAATTTAACCAGCATCACAACCTGCCCCACCGCTATCTGGAGGGCAAAACCGTGGTTATGATTTTCGAGAAAAACTCCACCCGCACCCGGGTCTCCTTTGAGACCGGCATCTACCAGCTGGGTGGCCACGGCATTTACCTGGCCGGCCGGGACAGCCAGATTGTCCGGGGCGAGGCCATTGAGGACACCGCCCGTACCCTGGCCCGCTACTGTGACGCCATGGTCATCCGCACCTATGATCAGCATGAGGTAGAGACCCTGGCTTCCTACGCCCAGATTCCCGTTATCAATGGCATGACAGATTTCAGCCACCCCTGCCAGGTTCTGGCCGACCTGATGACCGTGCGGGAAACCTACGCCCGGCTGGAGGGCCTGAACGCCTGCTATATCGGCGACGGCGACAATATGTGCAACTCCCTGATCGTGGGCTGCCTGAAATGCGGTATGAATGTCCGGGTGGCCTGTCCCCAGGGCTATGAGCCTGCCCAGGAGGTGCTGGACTTTGCCGCCACTGTCACAGACGCCTCCTTCCGGCTGACCAGGGATCCCAGGGAAGCCGCCAAGGACGCAGACGTGGTCTTTACCGATGTTTGGGTGTCCCAGGGCAAGGAGGCGGAACAGAACCAGCGCATCGCCGCTTTCCAGGGCTATCAGGTCAATCAGGAGCTGATGGAGCTGACCCACCCCGGCTGCATGGTGCAGCATTGCCTGCCCGCTCACCGTGGTCAGGAGATTTCCGCCCAGGTCTTTGAGGCCCATGCGGATCAGATTTTTGAAGAAACCGAAAACCGCCTTCATGTGCAAAAAGCGGTGCTCTTCCTGCTGTTGGCCGGGAAGCCCAGCCGGGATTGAGTGAAATCATAACGAATTCGAAGAGATGTGCCTTGAATTCGTTACTTCTTAGCCTTCCTCAGCGAGTGGCCGCCTTTTGGTGGCACCAGTCGCCTGAGTTCGAGAAAGTGTAGGTATTTTCGAGAGCGCTTGCTCCCTATTTCCAGTCAGCTTCCAGCGTTCATTCTTCCGTGCCGTCCAGGCCATGCTAAGGTAAAATGGGAAGAAACACTTGCATTTTACAGGTGTCAAGACTATAATAATCGCAAGCGAACTTTACTTGCATTATTTTGCGGAGGATTCCTTCCGCCAAAGGAGAATACAAATTATGCTTGAAAATTCCCCCAACTTTTCCATGCTCTGTGATTTTTATGAGCTGACCATGGGCAATGGCTATTTCCAGAACGGCATCGGAGATCGGATCTGCTACTTTGATATTTTTTTCCGCAGCGTACCGGATGGTGGCGGCTTTGCCATCGCAGCCGGTCTGGAACAGGTCATTGAGTACATTGAAAATCTGGCCTTTACTGACCGGGATATCCAGTATCTGCGCAGCAAGGGCTGCTTTGCAGAGGAATTCCTGAAATATCTGTCCAACTTCAAGTTCACTGGCGACATCTGGGCGGTACCTGAGGGCACGCCCATCTTCCCCGGCGAGCCGATCTTAACCGTCCGCGCCCCTGCCATTCAGGCGCAGTTCATTGAAACCTTCCTGCTTCTGGCCATCAACCACCAGTCGCTGATTGCCACCAAGTCCAACCGCATTGTCCGCGCTGCCGAAGGCCGGCCCATCTCTGAGTTTGGCTCCCGCCGTGCTCAGGGCACCTGGGGCGCTGTGCTGGGCGCAAGAGCCTCCTATATCGCAGGCTGTGCCGGCACTGCTTGCGTCATGGCGGACCGGGACTATCATGTGCCCGCCACCGGTACCATGGCTCACTCCTGGATCCAGATGTTTGACGACGAATATACCGCCTTCAAGACCTACTGTGAGCTGTATCCCACCAACGCCACCCTGCTGGTTGACACTTATAACGTGCTGAAATCCGGCGTCCCTAACGCCATCAAGGCCTTTAAAGAGGTTCTGCTGCCCAAGGGGATTACCAAATGCGCCATTCGAATGGACTCCGGCGACCTGTGCTATCTGTCCAAAAAGGCCCGGGCCATGTTGGATGCCGCCGGTCTCACCGAATGTAAGATTGTGGCCTCCAACTCCCTGGACGAGTATATCATCCGCGACCTGCTGCAGCAGGGGGCCAAGCTGGACGCATTCGGCGTCGGTGAACGGCTGATCACCTCCAAGAGCGAGCCTGTCTTTGGCGGCGTCTATAAGCTGGCGGCGGTGGAGAACCCCGATGGCACCCTGACCCCCAAGATCAAGATCAGCGAAAACCCCGCCAAGATCACCAACCCCCACTTCAAGAAGCTCTACCGCATCTTCGAGAACGACTCCGGCAAGGCCATGGCCGACCTGATCTGCGTCCATGACGAAGTGGTGGATGACTCCCAGCCTCTGGAGCTGTTCGATCCCGATGCCACCTGGAAGCGCAAGACGGTGACCAACTACACTGCCCGGGAGCTGCTGGTACCCATCTTCAAAAACGGCAAGCGGGTCTACGTCTCCCCCTCCATTACCGAGATCCGGGCATACTGCTCCGCCCAGATCGACCTGCTGTGGGATGAGGTCAAGCGCTTCGAAAATCCCCACAATTACTATGTGGATCTGTCCCAGAAGCTGTGGGACATCAAGCAGGACTTGCTGAAGGCAAACAAGAAATAAGGCAAGGGGCTGTCTCACCAAAAGGCGAGGCAGCCCCTTTTTTCATTTCGCTTCGATTCCCAAAGCCTCCAGCCACGGCCCCCGGGGAAAGGGCTTCCAGCCCGGCTGCCCTTCCTGGCAGGACACCAGCTGCCCCTCCAGCAGGCCGATCCACATCCGGTCATCCAGCCCGGTAATCTCCATTATCCAGTCCGGTATCTGCCAGGTTTTCCCGCCGCTGCGGTCATAGCCCCAGATGGTGCCACAGACCGGTCCCTCCTCCGGACGGCCCTCACAGCCGAACTCCGGCTCATCCACCCGGCGCAGATAGACCAAAGGGTGGAACAGCTTGCCCTCCAACAGGAACCCCTGGGACAGCCGCTTCTGAATTTCTTCCTCTGTCATCCAACTCACCTTTTCTTTTTTCCCTGATTTCGATATAACGGTATCATAAAATTCCGAAGGAGCGCTTTTAATATGAAATTCGGCCCCCCTAGCATGACTTATAACGACAATACCTCCCGCGCCCTGGCCTATCTTCTGCAAAAGCAGGATCAGCTGGTGGATATGACCGAGTGCATTTACCGGGTGGAGGCGGAAATCCCCCAGGCCTCCCCGGCGGGCGTCCTCCTGAAAAGCAAGATCACCGGCGGCTGGCTGCTCAGCGCAGACAGCAGCGGCGAACAGGCCCGCCTGCTGGATCAAGTGCCCGAACGCCCCATCGCCCTGACCCTTCACCAGCAGGGCGCTCTGGACAAGGCGCTGGACAGGTTCCCGGACTACCATTTGGAGGTTCTGGCCTCCTGGCGTTTTCCCTCTCTGGAACCGCCCCGCTTCCCCCTGCCCTTTGAGGTTTGGCCCCTGGACCAGGGGGATGTGGCGGGTACGCTGGCCTGTAATCCCACCATCCCTGAGAAGGCTCTCCGCCTGCAGATTTGCCGCAAGCTGGTTTACGGGGCCTGTATCAACGACCAACTAGCCGGCACCGTGGGCACTGCTCCAGAGGGCAGCATTTCCTACCTGGCAGTCCGCCCCGACCTGCGGGGTCAAGGCATTGGCAGAACCCTGTTTCTCTACATGCTCCGCCGGGAGCTGCAGAACGGCCACATCCCCTTCCTCCTGCTGAGCCAGCAGGAGGAAGGCCTGGCGCCTCTTGCCGCCCAGTTAGGCTTTGTCCCCTCCCAGCAGCCGGTCTGGAGGCTTGTCCGGCCAGCCTTCAGCACAGCCCCCGAGCCACAAACTCCCGATTCAGAGCATTGAGCACCCGCTTTTTGTCCCCGCTCCATTGGGGCGCCAAAAGGATCCGCTTGGGACCGTCTCCGGTCAGCCGGTGAACAACCATGTCCGATCTCAGCAGCTCCACACAGTCTGCCACAAGGGACACATATTCCTCCATGGACAGGACCGGCACCCGCCCGGCCCGATACTCCTCCGCCAGGCCGGTTCCCTCCAGCACATGGAGAAGCTGGAGCTTGATCCCCCCGGACCCGCAGTCGTTCACATAGCGGATGGTCTCCAGCATGTCCTCCCGAGATTCCCCGGGCAGCCCCAATATCACATGGGTCACCACATGGATTCCCCGGCGGTTCAGCTCCCGAACCGCCCGGTCATACTCGGACAAGGGATAACCCCGGCGGATATATTCCGCAGTTTTGGGATGGATGGTTTGTAGGCCCAGCTCCACCCACACCGGCTTTTTCCGGTTCAACTCTCCCAGCAGCTCCAGCACCGGCCCAGGCAGGCAGTCTGGCCGGGTGGCCACAGACAGGCAAACCACATCCTCCGGCTCCATCGCCGCCTGGAACAGCTCCCGCAGGCGCTCCGCTGGCCCGTAGGTGTTGGTATACGCCTGAAAATAGGCAATATACCGCCCGCCCCGGTATTTTTGGGAGACCCTGGCCTTGGCCGCTTCCAGCTGCTGCCGAATGTCCCCCTCCCGGGGTGCGGCGAATTCTCCGGAGCCGCCCGCCGAACAGAAAATACAGCCCCGGGTGTCCAGCGTCCCGTCCCGGTTGGGACAGGTCATGCCGCCGTCCAAGCTCAGCTTATAGGCCTTGCCCCCGAACTGTTCCGTGCAAAATTCCGTCAAGCTTTTCAATCGTTTCAACCAACCTTTATGATTTCTTAATATTTCTGTCGCAATTTATTCAAACTTTCCCGTTCAACCTGTGGTATATTATCCTTGTCGGAAGGGAACACCGACAACTTATCCTCTCTCTTTTCTCTATCATCAACCATGTAACCAACAGAAGGGGCGCCTGACCGTTTCAGCATACGGTCAGGCGCTTCTATTTTTCTGCACAGCACAGTCCATCAAAAACAGGCCAAGACCTTGCTCGCTCAAAGGAGCGGGCAAGGTCTTTTAGCTGCTTTGGCTTCCGATTCTCTCCGCCGGTACCCCAGGTCAGTAAACCACAACGCAGGTCTTATTGGGCACCTCGTTATAGATCCAAGTCACGTCCGGCGTCAGCATCCGCACACAGCCATGGGACATGGGGTAGCCGATCTGAGGGCTTTTCAGCTTACTGGAGCCGGGATAATACAGTCTGGAGTGGAACGCATATCCGCTGTTGGGATAAAAGCGCACCACCGGCGCCACCGTATAGGAGGAGGTGGTCCATCCATCCTTCTGCCGATAGGTGATGTAGGTCACGCCCACCGGAGTTTCAGAGCCTTTTGCGCCGGTTCCGCAAGTAAACTCCTTGTACAGGGTCCAGGTACCGGCATTCCCGGTGCTGGAATAGAACACATTGACCTTTTGGGTGGCCCGGCTGACCCAGATCAAATAGTGGGTGGAGCTGCTGTAACCCTTGCCGTTGATATAGTTTTCCTTGGTTTTGGTGGAATAATCCACGTTGTATTTTTGGGTGTAATCCCCCTCGTAAGCAGAACTGATCCCGGTTGTCAGGATCTTGGCGTCCTGCACCACGCTGGCAGAGCTTTCCCAGTCGGTGGAGGAGGTCTTATCGTGGTAATAGGAGGTCCAGGTCTCCTTGCTGTTGGAAATATTCCAGGTATGGGCTGTGGCGGCCTCCATCACCTGGGTGAAGAACCAGTCGCCCACCGCCACGTCGGAGAAGGTGTAACGGCTGTCCATCAGCTTTTCGCTGGCGGCGTCTCCCGTTCTTCCCTGGATGTTATTCAGGATGACAACTGCCTCGGCCCGGGTCAGGCTGTCATCCGGCCGGAAGGTGCCGTCCTCATAGCCGCAGACCCACCCCCGCTTTGCACAAGTCATAATCGCCGCATAGTGGGGGTTGCTGGCATCCACATCCGCAAAGCCCTTCCCGCTGGTGTCCAGGGTGGTCAGGCGGGCCACCAGCTCGGCAAAGTCTGCCCGGGTAATGGCGGAATAGGGATAGAACTGGCCGCCATCGCAGTCGATCAGCTTTTTGGATGCCAGTGTGGTGACGGCTCCATAGTACCATTCACCGCTGGCCACATCCGTAAAGGAACAGGGATAGCTGCCCTTGCTCTTATCAGACAGCAGCGCATAGACCATAACTACCGCCTCACCCCAGGTCAGCTTGTTATTGGGGCGGAAGGTGGCATCTTCATAACCAGCCACATAGACGCTGTGGTTTGTCGTCAGGCTGGGAGAACACCAAGCTGTATAGGTCTTGTTGTGGCCCGCCACAGCCACCGTGGCGGAGGGCACCGCAAAGCTGCCCGTATCGCTGTCTACCCAGCGGCTGATTACCGTTCCGGAGGAAGTTTTACTGGGCACAGAGACCGGCTGATTGCCGGGATAAACCTTCTCTGTCTTGGTGTCGCTGCCCATGACATAGGTGACTGTGGTGGTGTAGACTGCACTGGTCCAATGCTCCACGCCGTTCTCATCATAGGAGGCGGTGTGATCCATGGAGGACTCCATAATCGCCTTATAGTACCAGCTTCCGGTGCTGACATCGGAGAACCAGCGCATCTGATCCTTGTGGCTGGCAAGGATCTCCTCATCCAGCGCCCGGTTCATAATGTTATTATAAATCACAACGGCCTCAGCCCGGGTCAAGGTATTGTTCGGGCGGAAGGTGCCGTCCTCATAGCCGCAGATCCAACCCTGCTCCTGGCAGGCGGCCACTGCGGTATAGTATTCGCTGTCCTCTGCCACATCGGGGAAGCTGAGCTTCGCATGGGAAACTGGAATCAGGCGGCTGATCATCTCCGCAAATTCAGCCCGGGTGACCGGCTCATTGGGTCCAAACTCGCCGCCGTCACCGGCAATCAGGTTGAGGGAGGCCAATGTGGTGATCTGCTTGTAATACCATTTATCTGAAGCCACATCGGAAAAATCACAGGGGAATTCCCCCATGGACTTGTCCGCCAGCAGTCCATACAGCATGGTCACCGCCTCAGCACGGGTCAGCTTTTGGTCGGGACCGAATTTGCCGCCGCCCAGGCCGGTGATATAGGCGGTATGCTCCGTCATCAGGGCAGGGGCGTACCAAGCCGTATAAGTCGCATTCTCCCCGTTCTCCTCCTCCAGCGGAGAGACCACCTGCTTCTCATCGTCCAGCCAGCGGCACACCAGGGTCCCGGCCCCGTTGGCAGTGGGAATTTGCTCTTCAGCCAGAGACGCCCCCTCTTCCAGGGCCACCTCCACCTGCTCGCCTCCGCCCAAAACAAAGGTGATCACAACGGGTTCTTTTTCCGGCTCCCCGGTTTCCTCCGGAGCCTCGGTCTCTTCAGGAAGCTCAGGGGTCTCCACAGGGGCCTCGGTCTCTTCAGGAAGCTCAGGGGTCTCCACAGGGGCCTCGGTTTCTTGAGGTGTTTCACTTTCTTCAGGCGTTTCGCTTTCCTGGGGAGTCCCGGTAGGTTCTTCCGTCTCCTGAGGCAGCTCTGTCTCCACCACGCCGTACTCCGGCTCCGGCTCGCCGCCCTCCGCCATCGCCGTGCTGGGAAACAGCGCGGTTACCATAGCCGCTGTCATAATAGCTGCGATCCAGCGTTTCCATTTCGTTGACATCCTATTCGCTCCATTCCCCGCACAACATCGTGCGATCATTTTACTGAGTTTAGTTTAGCACTTCCGAGTTTGACTTCTCTGCCCTTTACGGAAACAATTAGTAACAGAATTCTAACCTTTCTGACTTTTTTCTTACGTACCTCCCTTCTTCCTATTCTATGCTGGGACGGTTGAAAAAAGGCCTGCCCTCAGGGCGTTCTTCCCAAGCATTCTGAGCAAAAACAGGAAAGCAGAGCCGGCATCGGCTCTGCTGGAGCTTGCCAAAAAGGGCCTTTGGCCTTTTTTGACAAAAGAACTGCGCCCCGGTGCAGCGCACTCATGTTCGCTATAGGCGGACAGTTCACACGTTTCCGGGGCGAGAAGCATTTTTGCAACGTACACGCCGCCGCAAAAATAGAGTTCATTTTGATTCCGCAGCTGCGGCTGCGGAACTCTACGAGGTTGTTTGACGGTCTGAGCAGAGCCGGCATCGGCTCTGCTCAGCGGCGTCCGCCGCCGAAACCGCCGCCCCGGGAACCGCCCCCGAAGCCGCCGCCGTGACCGCCGCCAAAGCCGCCGCCATGGCCACCGCCGAAGCCGCCGCCACGGGAGCCGCTGCTAAAGCCGCCGCCACGAGAGCCGCTGCTAAAGCCGCCGCCACGGGAACCGCCGCCAAAGCCGCCAGGTCTGGGGCCAGGGCCAGGTCCACGGGGACCACCGGGACCAGGGCCATGGGGGCCGCCGGGGCCGTGCCAATGCCGATTATACCAGCCCCAACCGGGCCGGTGCCAAAACAGAATGGGGCGGAACACCACAGGGGGCACCCCCATCCCATAATAGCGTCTGCGATAGGCCGCCATGCGGATGTTGTCAATGACGGACAGCACCACAATCAGCAGGATAATAACAAACACCAGCATAATCAGGGTCACACCTCCTCCAACACGGGCCGGCTGAGCGCCATAGCCAGGGTCATAGACACCCTCACCGGAGGCAACCTGCTCATACCAGTTGTCCCACGCACTGTACAGGGCCAGCAGGCCCTTTCCGTAGTTGCCGGCCATAAAATCATCATACAGGTATTTGTTCAGATAGTCGTTGATCTGACCATCTTCCAAATAGTTGTAAACATCATCGCCACAGTCCATCCAGCAGCTCTGATCGCCCACATCCAGCACCAGGATCATATCCCAGGAGTTCAGCTCCCAGTCCTCCGCCCGGTCATAGAGGTACTCCTCCAAATTGTCGTAGCCCACATTGTCCACCACAACCAGGGCAATGATGCTGGAGTACTCCTTGTCCCAGGACTGGTTATAGGCGGAAAGCTGCTCCTTGACGCTGTCAGAGAGTACGCCGGCCTGGTCGTCAATCCACTGTCCATAGGAAGCGGAGGCCTGGCGCAGTTCAGCCCGGTACTCAGCCTGTCCGTAAACGGCGCAGCCCAGAATCACCAGCACGGTGATCAGAACTGCTATAGGAAATTTTTTCAGCACCTTCATGGTGTGCCTCCAATCTTATTATACACGCAGCTCGCGCAGCTTGGTTTTCAGCTCGCTCTCGATGCGGGCCAGCTCCACCTCTGCGTCCCGTCTCTTTTGAGCGCCCTCCTGTTGGATCTTTGACACCTCATCCAAGGTGGTGATCAGCTGCTCATTGGTGTGCTGCAGGGTTTCCAGATCCACAATGGCCCGCTCCGCCTCCTTGGCGGTGGCGATGGTGCCCATTTTCAGCATATCGGCGTTCTTGGTCAGCAGCTTGTTGGTCATCTCGGTGACCGCCGCCGTGGCTGCCGTGGCCTGACGGCTGCGCTCCAGGCCCAGGGCCAGCACCATCTGGCTCTTCCACAGCGGAATGGTGTTGACCAACGCGGTCTGGATCTTCTGCACCATCAGCGTATCATTGTTTTGCAGCAGGCGGGTCTGAGGCCCCATCTGGATGGAGACCATCCGGGACAGCTCCAGATCATACAGCTTCTTCTCGAAGCGATCCAGCAGATTGCAGAAGTCATTATAGGCCTGGGCGTCCTCCTGGGTGCCGGAACGGGCAGCCTGCTCTTTCAGCTCCACCAGCTTGGTGCGCTTCAGCTCCTCCAGGCGCTTCTTGCCGGCCAGGATATACATAGTCAGCTCCTTATAATACTGTTCGTTCAGCTGATACATCTGATCCAGCATGGCAATGTCCTTCAGCAGGGTACGCTGGTGCTCCTCCAGCATATGGGCGATCCGGTCCACATTGGTCTCAGCCTTGGAGTACTGGACCTTCATGGTTTCCAGGCTGGCCTTGGCCTGCTGCACTCTGCGACCAAATAGCCCCCGCTTCTCCTCCTTGCCCAGGCTCTGAAGCTCGGTCACCAGGCTTGCCAGGGCATCGCCCACCTCGCCCAGGTCCTTGGTCCGAACCTGCTGCAAAGCCTGCTCGGAAAAGGTGGCAATATTCTTCTGGGCGGCCACGCCATACTGCATCACCTGCTGAGAATCGGCGATGTCGATTTTCTGGGAGAATTCGTCCACGGCTTTCTTCTCCGCGTCGCTCAGCCTTTCATAATCAGCCCTGTAGCCGGCCATGGGATCGGCCTCCTGCTGGGCAGGCGCCGCCCCAGCAGAAGGGGACGATTCGCCGGTCTCCTGGGGGTTCAGCGTCAGGGTGGGAGCAGCAGGCACCACAGCGGCATCCGCGCCTTCGGGATTCAGGGTCAGCTCAGGGATAAAATCAGACATTGTTCTTTCCTCCGTTCAATATATAAATCGTTGTTTCCATGGAAATTTCAAGCTTTTCTCTTCTTTTTTTACAGCCCTTCGGTACGCATGGCGCTGAAGCCATCGCTCAGTCCCTCCTGAGTCAGCAGCGTCTCCATCACCTGAATATCCGCGGAGATATCCATGGCCTCGTCCCGGAACAGGCTGTCCAGCTGGCGGTCAAAGGCCCGCTCAATCTGGGCCAGCATCTCCTCCACCTTTTCCTTGGTGGCGTTAATATTGCTTCCGGAAATCCCTGTGGCATCCGCCCGGTCATAGGCATTCAACAGCTTCATGGTGGTGGGCAGGAAATACTCCAGGAACTGCCGGATCTGCTGCTTCTTCTCCGGCTTGTCAATGACAAGGTTGAAGATCTTCGTGGTGGTATCCTCCAGATGGTCGATCTGGCGGGAGATGGTTTCGTCCTTAATATTATCGTTCAGGCGGCGCATCTCAGAGATGGCCCGATCCCGCTCAGTCCTGAGGGCGGTGATTTCAGGAGACTCCGTCGGCTTCTCCTGGGCTTGAGGCTCCACCTTCACCTGCTCCACCTTGGTGGGGAAGAGATGCCGCATCAGGAAAAAGACGATCAGGGACGCCAGGATTACCAGGATATAATCCACGGCAGTAGCAAGCCCGTGCAGGAAGGTAAACAGAATCCAGATCACAGCTACAGCGTAAACCGGAATCACGGAACGCTTCTTGATTGTTTTCATGGCTTTTGCCCTACTCTTTCTAAAAATTTTCACAATTTTATTCTACGACAGCTTAACCTTTCTGTCAAGAAATCTTCGGCGATTCCAGTCCGCAAACGTTGACATTCGCAAACCGAACCATTAAAATGATTTTATGTCCATTATCAGTATTCAATCAAAGGAAGTAATGATTTATTATGATGACTCTGGAAGATTTTAAAGCCGCACGCAATGTGCTGAAAGGCGTTATCAACACCACCCATCTGATCCACTCCCAGGCCCTGTCCAAGTCCACCGGTAATTTTGTCTATCTAAAGCCGGAAAATATGCAGGTG
>CAZVVH010000018.1:0-15908 GCA_964630475.1 uncultured Oscillospiraceae bacterium
CGGTGATGGCGGTGTTGACCTTGTCATCGCCGTTGGTGTAGTCCAGATACTCCACAGTAACAGCAATGCCAGTCTCAGCGGTGAAGGCATCGGTCAGCGCCTTAACGGTGGCTTCGTCCTTCCAGTTGCCGATGGGATAAGTCCAAAGGGTGATGGCGTCAGCCACGCCCTCAGTGGGGGCATCAGCAGGGGTTTCAGTAGCATCTGCTTCATTGGGAGTTTCCACAGAGGAAGTTTCCTCGGGGGTGGAACTCGCGGGAGTAGAGTCGGTGCCGCCTCCGCCGCATGCTGCCAGAGACAGCATCATGGACAGAGCCAGCACAAGTGCAAGAATCTTCTTCATAAATTTTCCTCCTTTTAATAAATCGCGCAGATTTTGGATTAGATATCCTGTTCAGATTGTACAAAATTTAGTGTCCATTGTCAATGCCCTTTTCGAAAATTTCTGTTAATTTTTCAAAGAACTGAAAAATACTTTCAAGTATATGCTATTTCTGTGAATCTCACCTTGACAACCATCTGAAATCCGCTAAAATTTATATCACCAGACCCTTTGAGAGGAGTTTTGACATGAAAAAGCATATTCTCTGCCTGGGCGATTCCAACACCCATGGTTATTGCGCTGATCCCAAGGACTGCGCCGACGGCGGCATCCGCTTCAATGAGGAGGAGCGCTGGACCTGCCGGCTGCAAAAAGCGTTGGGCGACGATTACCTGGTTACGGAGGAGGGCCTTTCCGGCCGCACCACCGTCTTTGCCGATCCCCTGCACGAGAGCATGGATGCTCTGTCCGTGATCTATTCCCTGCTGAAAAGCCATGAGGTCATCGACCTGCTCATCATCATGCTGGGCACCAATGACACCAAGGAGCGCTTTGGCGTCAACGCCTTCTGCATCAGCCTGGGCATGGAGCGCCTGGTTCGCAAGGCCATGAGCGTGGACTGCTGGGGAGACAAGCAGCCCAATATCCTGATCATCGCACCTCCTCATATTGGCCGTTCCTTACATGACGATGGCATGGGCAAGGGCTGCGCCGAAAAATCTGAGGAGTTGGCTAAATTCTACGCCCCTGTGGCAGAGCGCTTAGGCTGCCACTTCCTGGACGCTGACGGCTGCCAGTTCAATTCGGTTGACTTTATGCACCTGACCTGTCAGGGCCATGCCCAGCTGGCCGAGAAGCTGACCCAGCTGGTCCCTGCCCTGCTGTAACGCTCCATAGATAGAAGAATCCCCCGCTACGCTTGTAGCAGGGGATAACTTATTCCTCCTTCTCCTCCTCCGGCGCATGAGGATCCAGTTTTTCGGCCTCATCCTTACTGACATATTTCAGGAAAATCTTTTCCAGGAACAGAGAGACGATCAGGCAGGTAACCACCGGCATAAACAGCACCGGATACCACTTGCGGATCCCCCACTGCACCACCTGAAGCACCAAAAGCACAATGATAATCGTGGATGGCAGATGGCGCAGAGTCAGGGTGAACGCTGTGCGAAACAGGTCCCCCAGCTTGAACTCAAAGCGGCCCATCAGCGGGCACAGATAGCAGACCAAGCCGGCGGGAATCAGCAAAGCAACCTGATAGGCTATATACATGATAACGCCCAGATCTGTGGCGCTGTTGTGATACATGATCACATAGCCCAAAGCCAGTACAACCCAGATGCCTTCACAGATCAGCGAGGCCGGAATCCCCCGTTTCAGGCAGCTCCAGAAGGAGCGGAAAAAGACGCGAAAGCCCTCTTCCTCCCCCTGGCGAAACACCTTCACCGTGGTATAATATAATGCCGCTGTGGCCGGGCCGATGGTCACCACCGGCAGACACAGCAAAGCCCATACAATTGACAGGCCAACCAAATCCACGCCCCGGGCTAAAATGCGAAAGACCAGATTGTTCGGGTTAAATATACTGTTGAGCATAAGCTTCCTCCGAGAAATGCCGCTTCTGGAATAAAGTCCGATTTTTACATATGCTTGTCCGCCAAGGCGTTGACTACGCTCTCCCGGTTTCGCTGGGCCTCCTGACCCATGCGGCGGCAAAGCTCATTAAAGAGCACATCCACCACAAACAGCTGGGCAATTCTGGCCTGAACAGAGCCAAGCTGCAGCGGCCCCTCGTTGGAGCCGCAGAGCAGCACCACATCGGCGCGGGCCGCGCCGGGAGATTTTAAGAAGCGAGTACAGAGCACCGTCTTTGCCTTCCGTTCCTGGGCCTTGGTCATAACATCCACGATATCCTTTGTGGAGCCGGAATAGGAAAAGAAGAGCAGCACGTCCCGTGGGGTCAGCAGTGCCGCCGCGGTGGCCTGCATATGGGAATCCTGTACGGGAAAGAACTTGGGCGAAATTGTGGAAAACAGATGGGCCGCCTCCTGGGCCAGAATCATGGAACCACCCTGGCCCATGCAGTAGACCTTGTCCGCAGTTTCCAGCAGATCCACAGCCTGAATGACCTTCTCCGCCCGGAGCAGATCCCGGGTCTGCCCCAAAGCAGCCACATGGGTAGCATAGAGCTTGTGCCCCAAGTCATAGATACTGTCACCAGGCAGGATCTCCCCCTCCATGGGTTCCAGGGAAAAGGCGCCCCCGTTCTGTTCCCCGGTGGCCTTTGCCATCGCCAGCTTAAAGGCGTTGTAGCCCCGCAGATGAAGCCTGCGGCAAAATCGGGAAACCGTGGCTTCGGCCACCCCGCATTCATCTGCCAGCTCCGAGATGGACATAAACTGGGCGCCGGATTTGTGGTCCAGCACATAGTCTGCCACCTTTTTCTCTGATGTGGTCAAAAGATAATAGTTATTGCTGATGTTGGCAAAAATGTTGCCGCTTTCCTGTTTTTCTGTCATCTTCCTTTCTCCCTATTTAATGCGCCAAATTAAAATTTGGCCTCAACCTCGTCCATCATCTTATCCAGCAGGATCAGGCAGCGCGGCACATGGAAGGGTCCCTTGAAGGTGCTTCCCTTGCAGGGCGGCTCCGTGGGAAGCCCATCCCGGCGCAGATAGCCGTACCACTCGCCGAACTGGGGATCTGCAAAATGCTCCTTGGCATAGTCCGCAGTCCGGAAGAACCAGTCCAGAAAATACTCGTCACCGGTATCCCGATAGAACATCATGGAGGCAATCAGAATCTCATTGTGGGGCCACCACAGCTTCATGTCATGCTCATAGGCCTCAGGCGGGCAGCCCAGGGCGTCAATGAAGTAGAGCAGACCGCCGTACTTTCTGTCCCAGCCCGCCTCAATGGCAAACTTGTACATTTGAATTGCCTTCCGGCGCAGCTCCTCATTGCCCTCGTAGTTGGCCTGATTCTCCAAAAACCAGCTGCCCTCAATATCGTGGCCGGGGTTGACCACACGGCCTGCCACGGTATCCGTTTGCAGCTCGCCATTGACGCCAACGGTCTCCAGGGTGCATTTCAGCTCAGGTCTGAAGTGATACTTCAGGATCTTTTCCACGCACTCCTTGGCCTTTGCCTCATAATACTCCCTGTTCTCCGGGTCACAGCGGCGCATAATATCGGTGACGTTCAGGAAAATCATGGGGTCGCCAAAGGCACGGCTGGAACGGGTCCCCGGAATGGTCTTGGGACCCAGACCGGTGGGGTCCTGAATCAAGCCGTTGTTCAGCTTATAGACCATGTCATAGGCCCAGCGGGCGCGCTCAATGCGGACTTGATCGCCAGTGTTATAGTAATACTCTGCATTTGCAATGCAATAAAAATTCTCAGAGTGGCAATAGCGGCGCTGACGCAAGGGCTTGCCATCACCGGTGACGGTGAAATACAGACGCCCCTCCGCGTTCCAATTGCGGCAATGCTCCTCCAGGAAGTCCAGACAGCTGCGGCTGGCCTCCAGCCACTCGTCCTTCTTGCCATAGTTGGTGCACAGGAACGCAAAAATCCAGCCGCAGCGGCCCTGCATCCAGACGCTTTTATCGGTGGAGAAGATCTTGCCCTCCCGATCCAGGCAGGTATAAACGCCGCCGTGCTCCCGGTCCATGCCGTACTTCAACCAGAAGTTGACGCTGCGCTCCAACTCGTCCTTGACCCACTGATGCGTGGCGCGAAACTTTGCTTGATCCATCCTAATCATCCTCCCTAATCATTTATCAACGCTTTTCTTTCACTGTGGACTTATTGTAGCACGTCTGAAAATGCTTTTCAATCATCCTTTCACCAAGAAAATCAATTCCCTTCCAAAAAAGGAGAGCACCTACATACGTAAGTGCTCTTCAAACGCCTGGAGCGGGCAACGGGACCACCGAACCCGCTACCCCCTTTCCAAAGCGCAAGGCGCTTTGGATTCCTATTTAATTTAATGTGCCTGCGGCACTGGTGGAGGACAGCGGGTAAAATCAAAAAAAGGAGAGCACCTACATACGTAAGTGCTCTTCAAACGCCTGGAGCGGGCAACGGGACTCGGACCCGCTACCTCCACCTTGGCAAGGTGGCGCTCTACCAGATGAGCTATGCCCGCGAAGAACAATGCTTATTATAGCAAGATTTTAAAAATTGTCAAGGGTTTTTTCAATTTTTTAGCAGGCGCCTCTGTAGGCCTATCATTTTGCATTTTCTTCCGTCAGCCCGTCTCTTTTTTCTTTTTGGAACTGATAGTAGCGGTGCACCAGGCTCTCATAGCCGATGGCCTTCATATCCTTATAGCGAAAGTTAAAATTGGCCTTTGTGTGCCTGCCGGTGACCACATATCGGACGCAGCTCTGCATGTACTGATCCAGCACCCGGAGGCTGCGGTCGGTGTTGATGAGCGGAAAATACCACCGGCACCAGGTCATCTCGTCCCGCCTGGGATTTTCAAAAAATTTGCGGTTCATGGCCCGTACAAAACCCTTGGCGGCCAGCGGCCCCGGCACCTGCTTCCGGGCGCCCCAGCGCACCAGCGCCCGAGCCTTGCGGCGGATCTTCCCCTTCAGCTTGTCTACCGAGACCGGCGAGATGTCCACAATCCCTTGGCAGTACAGGACTCCCAGAAAGGTCCAAGGCTCTCCCGGAGCGGTGCGGTGTTCCTTGTCCGGATTGACCGTCAGACCGCGCTGTGCCAGAAAGGCATGGATCCGGGCAATGTCCTCCTCTAACTGGGCTTCATCGGGGGCAAATACGATGATATCATCTGAGTAACGGGCATACAGCCGCTTCTGACAAGCAAACCACTGATCCATCTCCATCAGATAGATGTTGGCCAAAAAGGTGGAGGTGGGAGTCCCTGCCATAACTCCCTTCCGCTCGGCAATGAGAATCCCCTTTTCCTCCACATAGGGATCCCGCAGCAGCCTGATAAGAAAAGCCAGCGCCTCCGGCTCGCCTGCCATGATCCGCTCCAGCATAGGAATCAGCCGCTCCACATCGATGGAATTAAAATAATTACTCACATCCACCTTGTAGGAATACATCCGGTCAATGCCCGGCGCATCCACCAGGGACCAGACTCCCTGCTTGACCCCACGGCCTACCCGGAAGGAGTAGAGGTTGGAGGCAAACACACCGTCATACCGCCGCAGCAGCCACGCCATGAGCTTGAGCACCCAGTTCTCCGCCGGAGAATAGGTGTAGACGATCCGCTTTTTCTGGGTGGACATCTTGCTGACCACGGATTTTCGCGGCGGGGCAAAGCTCTCTCCCCGGAGCAGCCGGTTCACCGTCTCCCGGTAGCCCTCTGCACGCAGAAAAGAGAGCAGGGCCTTTTCCTCCTGAGGGAGGAGATGCCCGCTCTCCTGTCTGTGCCGGTAAAATTGTTCCCAGGTCTGAGGATCGCCCAGCTGTTCCAATAGGTTCATTGTGATACTCCCCAAAATAAAAACAGAGAGGAAGGGCTTTGACACCGCGGCATCCGCGGTCCCTACCGGACGGTACACGGGCAGGCTACCTGCAAAGCGCTGTTCAAGTGCCCGTGCTGCGCCCTCCACAGGTGCAGAATGCGTTCCTCTCTGTTTCTGACGTATGAAATTGGAGGCAGTGTCCCGCTCTCAGGACAAGCACTTCCTGGTACGGCTAACCACATAGTCCGGGTCATTTCTCCAGCCGAAGAAAAAGCGGATGTACGGCAAGCCCACGGCCTGACAGGCCCGTTCGGTGGCCCGGGTGTTCTCGCAGCCATATTCATTGGGCTCCATGATCAGCACTGCCAACTTGGACAGGCCGTTCTGAGAAAGCAGGAATGTCACCGGCATAGCGTCATTCCTCCGGGTGGCAGGGTAAATGGTACGGGCCGGAATATCAGTCATTAGCTGATAGTCAGGAAAACTGCGGCGGTAGAGCGCCTCAAAGCAGGCCTTTTCCTGCTTTTCAAGTTCCTCGACTGTTAGCTGAATAGGTTTTTTCGCCGACTGAGTACGTTTCCCGCCGAACAATTTGCCAAGCAGTCCCATCATTCGCCCTCCTATATAACAGGATAACTGTAATCGTCCAAAAAACAGCCCTGATACTTATGGAAGTAGGATAGCACTATTCTGTGTTTTTGTCAATATATTTGCAGTATTTTGACAAATCCGCCCCTTTCAGCGGGTCCCCAAAGGGGATTGGTTCAGCAGGCTTTCCACCTCCGACGGGGAGATCGTATTCTCCTCTTGAACGGGCTTTTCCTCCTCAACATCCATGGGCAGGCCGGTACAAGCTGGAATGGAATCCGTGTCCCAGCTGTACATCTCTGCCATTTCTCTGTCCGAACGCAGGAAATTCTCCTCTGTATTCTCCATGGCGGGGTCCAGGTGGCACCAGTTCTCCTCCACACAAACCACCAGCCAGGTATGGGCCTGGCCCTCCCAGTCCGCGCCCTGCACCAGCTGAGCCTCCAGTCCCAACCTTTGGCACAGCAGCAGCGCAGCCATGGCGGCAGCCTCATCAGAGCCGGAATTGTTATACAGATATTCATAAATGGAGTCGGACCCTTTAGCCTCCACCTGGCGCTGACTGCTCAGCGCCTGATAGGCCAGCCACAAATCCTCCCGCGCAGACCCACAGCCATAGATGATCTGGTCAATGGCAGAGATCACATAGTCCCGCTGGGCCTGGGCCTGCCCAGTGGAGAGCGTATAAAGGAACCGAACCTCAATAATGCGCTGGGAGCTGTCGGTGCCTTCAAAATCGTTCACTTGAATCCCGGGACGGCCCAGGGCAAGCTGAGGGGTTTCCGCATAATACTGCTCCACAATATCCCTGACCTGCTCCTCCGTAGTGCGCAGGCTGGTTCGGAAGGCAATGGTGGGCAGGAAGTCATCCATAGCCTGCCGGAGCTGCTCCCGCAGGGAGACGGCGGTTGTCGCCGTAGAAATCGAGGCAATCTCGTCTGCCGTATGGCGATAGGAAAAGTCAAAGGTACACTCATAATAGGAGACAATGCGGCTGTAATCGTGGGAAATGCTGTGCAGGGCGTACACCCCCAACAGGTCCCCCTCCAGCACCTCCTTGCAGGCGCCGTTCAAGTCAGATTCCACATCGCCGGTGTACTGATACAGGCGGACAGTGCCGGTCTCCGCCCCCTCAGCGACGAAGTGCAGGATGGCGCTGACCAGCTCCTGATAGGTCTCCGCCCGGAGGACAGAGGGGTCATCCTCGCTGACCCGCTGCTCCACATGGGTGGTAACAGCGTAATAGCTCCGGTTGCTGAGAAGGCTGCAGCCGGACAGCAGCAGAACAGCGGCCAACGCCAGCAGGGCGGGCAGGATATGCGTTTTCATCGGTACAGCCTCCTTTCCAGTGCTCAGCTTCCCATCAGAAGCCCAGCTCCTGATTGACGATTACCACTTCCACCTCTCCGGCACCAAAGGGCTTTTCCCAGTAGACCAGCAGGGCCGCGCAGATCCGGTCCGGGCTTTTGCAATCGTGACAGCGGCCTGTCACCGCACAGGGCGTTTTCATTCCCAGGCGCTTGGCGTTCAGCGGCCCGGCGATGTTCCTGGCCCGCCAAAGGGCGGACTCGTAGTCCGGTGCGATTTTGTTGACGCCGATGATAAAATAGACCTTCTCATGGCCAAAGAGGCAGGAGGCCAGCCGGTTGCCCCGGCCATCTATGTTAATCAGCTCGCCGTTTTCCGAAACGCCGTTCAGGGAACAGATGTACACCTTCGCCTCTGAGGCCTCCCGCAGAATCAGCCCCCGGGACTTGTCCCAGTGCCAATAGCAGTCGTTGTGCGCCGCCAGCTGCTCGTAAAGGCCCATGTCCCGAACCGTCTGGCTGCCGCCGAAGCCGATGGAAACCCCATTCAACTGCTCATTCATATATTTGCAGCAGTCCTCCGCTGTCTCAAAAAAGGAGGTGCGGTAGCCCTCCCGCTCCAGATTTTTTCTCAATTTTTCCATATCCGGCATGTTCCTGCACATCCTTTCAGGGTTCTTCACTGTAATCATGGAAACCATCCCCCAGCACCTCATTGGCCTGGCAGACGATCATAAACGCGGTGGGGTCAATGGCTTTGACGGTGCGCTTCAGGGTGACAATTTGGCGCTGCTTAAAGGCGCAGAGGAGCACCTGCTTGTCCTGGCCGGAGTAGCCCCCTTTGCCCGGCAAAATGGTCACGCCCCGATCCATATCCTCCACAATGGCCCGGATGATCTCCTCCGGGCTGCTGCTGATGATATAGGCCACCTTGGCGTTGTCCAGGCCGTAAAGCACCTTATCCATCAGGGTGGAGCCAACGGCCACGGACACCAGGCTGTAAAGGGCGGTATTCAGTTGGCCAAACACCCCGGTAGCCGCGCAGATAATGACCAGATCCAGGGCCATCATCAGCTTTCCGGTGGAGATCCAGGGAAACCGCTTTTTCAACAGCTGGGCGGCAATATCCGTCCCGCCAGTGGTGGAGCCTTCCCGGAAGATCAGCCCCAGGGATACGCCCATGAACAGGCCTCCGTACAAGGCGGCCAGCAGAGGCTCCATAGGGGAAAAGGTGTGGAGCCGGGCAAGCACATCAATGAAAAAGGAGGACAGGGCCATGGCGTACAGGGAGGACACCAGCGCGTGTCCGCCCAGAAACCGCCAGCCCGCCCAGAACAGGGGAATGTTCAGAATGATTACCAGCGTACCGACGCCCATCACAGGCAGGGCCACATGGAGCATCTGAGCAATGCCGGTGACCCCGCCATAGGCGATATCATTGGGCGCAAAAAACCAGTTGAACCCAATGGCATAAAGGATACAGCCCACGCTGATCATCAGGTAGGACAGCACTTTGGAGCGAATCTTCTCTTTCATAAAGCCTCCCTGCTCAGCACAAGTCGTTCTTAATCCCCCGGGTAATGCGATAGACATCCTCCGCCGTCTCAATGTGGCAGATTTGCTCCTTCCAATAGGAGGCGTAGGGCACCCCTTTTAAGTACCAGGCGTATTGCTTCCTGGCCTCCAGACAGGCGATCTTCTCCCCCTTGTCCTCCAGGGCCAGCGCAAACTGACTGAGGAAGGTGTCACACCGCCGGCTCAGGGGCGGGATGGGCGGCTCCTCCTCCCCCCGCAGAGCAGCAGCGGCCTGTTGGAACAGCCAGGGGTTGCCAAAGCACCCCCGGCCAATCATCACATAATCCGCTCCCGTGATTCTTGCAATGCGAAGGGCGTCATGGCCGCTGAACACGTCCCCATTGGCGGCCACCGGAATATGGACCGCCTCCTTCACCTCCCGGATCACGGTCCAGTCCGCCCGTCCGGAGTACATCATGGTCTTGGTACGGCCATGGATGGCCACGGCGGAGGCGCCGGCGGCCTCCACCGTCCTTGCCATCTCTACGGCGTTGATGCTGCCCTTGTCCCAGCCGATGCGGGTCTTCACGGTCACCGGCACGGAGACCGCCCGCTTCACCGCCTCCACAATGCGGCCCGCCTTCTCCGGGTCCCGCATCAGGGCAGAGCCGTCCCCATTGTTTGCCACCTTGGGTACCGGGCAGCCCATATTGAGGTCGATAAAGGCGGGATGGACCAGGCCCTCCACCTTGGCGGCGGCCTGGGCCATGCAGTCAGGATCGCTGCCAAAGATCTGGACGCCGCTCTGGGTCTCACAGGGAGCCAGCTTCATAATGCCCAAGGATTTTTTGTCCTGATAGCACAGGGCCTTGCTGCTGACCATTTCGGTGACGGTGATCTCCGCGCCAAGCTCATGGCAGATCACCCGGAAGGCCAGGTCTGTGACCCCGGCCATGGGGGCAAGGATCAGTTTTGGAATGTTGGTTTGGGGTTCCATGGTGGATCAATCTCTCTCGTTTATTTGATCAGCGTTTCCATCTCGTCCAGAAGCCTGCCGAACAGGGCCAGCGCCTGATTGATAGGCTCAGCGGTGGCCATATCCACACCAGCCCTCCGCAGCAGGGTAATGGGGTCCGCAGAACTGCCTCCGGACAGGAAGCGCAGGTAATCCTCCACCGCAGGCTGGCCCTCCTCCAAAATGCGGGCGGACAGGGCCGCGGAGGCAGCAAAGCTGGTGGCGTATTGATAGACATAGTAGTCATAGTAGAAGTGGGGGATTCTGGCCCATTCCAAGCGGATAAGCTCATCGGTGACCACGGCATCGCCAAAGTACAGGCGATTAAGCTCCCCGTACAGCGCACTCAACCGCTGGGCGGTCAGGCTCTCTCCGCTGTCAGCCAGTTGGTTGATCCGCCACTCAAACTCCGCGAATTGGGTTTGGCGGTACAGGGTGGCCCGGAACTGTTCCAGGAAGTGGTTGAGCAGGTAGGCCCGCCGGTCCGGCTCGGTGGTGGTTTTCAGCAAATACTGCATGAGCAGCGCCTCGTTGCAGGTGGAGGCCACCTCCGCCACAAAGAGGACATAGTTGGAATAGGCCACCGGCTGGGCCCGGGCGGACAGATAGGAATGGAGGGCGTGACCCATCTCATGGGCCAGGGTAAACACATCAGTCAGGGTTCCCTGGAAGTTCAGCAGAACATAGGGATGGGGGCGGCTGCCGGCGGAATATGCCCCGGAGCGCTTTCCCTTGTTTTCATAGACATCCACCCAGCGCTCCGCAAAGCCCTTCTTCAGCAGGGCAACATATTCCTCCCCCAGAGGGGCCAGCCCCTGGATCACCAGCTCCTTGGCCTCCTCATAGGTCACCGTCCAGTTTGCACTCCGGACCATGGGAACGTACATGTCGTACATGTGCATCTCCTTCAGCCCCAGGGCCTTCTTCCGCAGGGCCACATAGCGGTGGAGCTGATCCAGGTTGTGGTGAACCGCCTGAATCAGGTTGGTATAAACCTCCGTAGGCACCTCATTGACAATGAGGGAGGCCTCCATGGAGTTCTGATAATGCCGGGCCTTGGCGTTGAACTGGAGCTGCTTCACCTGGCCGGCCAAGGTGGCGGCAAAGGTATTGATATAGCTCTGATAGGTGTGGTACAGGGACTCATAGGAGGAGCGGCGCAGGGTACGATCCTTGGAACGCTGTAGGGGCAGATAGGTGCCCTGGGTGACCAAGTGGGCCTCTCCCCTGCTGTCCACCGCATCCGGAAAGGTCAAATCCGCATCGGACAGCGCCCCATAAACATTGGAAGGGATCATGGCCATCTCGTCGGCCATGGCCAGCAGCTTTTCCTCCGTTTCGGAAAGGGTGTGGGACTTTCGTGCCCGTATCCGCTGAATGGCCAGCCGGTAGTTTTCCAGCTCGGGAACCTGCCGGTAGAACTCCTCCAAAGTCTCCTCCGGAATGTCCAGAATTTCCGGGGCCTCAAAGGCCAGTGCAGCAGCATATTCGGTATACAAGCTCTGTACCTGGTCAGAATAGGCCTGATAAGTGCCGTTGGCAGTGTCCTCATCCAGCTTGCGGTTGGCATAGTTGAACAGCCGCTGATACTCCGCCGCCAGCTGATCCTTCAGCCGAAACAGCTCCACAAGCCGCTGGCCGCTCTCCCCCAGATGGCCCCGACAGGCGGCGGCCTTGGCCGGACTGGTTTTCAGTCTATCCCTTGCCGTCT
Organism: uncultured Oscillospiraceae bacterium; assembly: GCA_964630475.1. Lineage (GTDB taxonomy): Bacteria > Bacillota > Clostridia > Oscillospirales > Oscillospiraceae > JAJQBJ01. The sequence continues at coordinate 11,906 of CAZVVH010000018.1, forward strand.
CCCAGGCCTGGTCAGAGGGATACAGATCGGTCAAGTCCCAGGTATCTTCCACGGGAATCTCAGTGCGCAAACGTTGCTTGTTTTCTGCCATAAATAGGCCTCCTTATTATGGATGGAATAATTACAGATCCCGCAGCAGCCGGACCGCCACCCCCACAATGCGGGCGGCGCCGGTGGAAAAGTCCCCGACGGGAATCAGGCGGGGTTCATAGCTTGGATTTTCCGGTTGAAGGATCACCATATCCCCCTGACAGCGGAAGCGCTTCAGGGTGGCGTCCTCCTGATTGACAATGCAGGCCACAATTTGGCCGTTTCGGGCGGAGCTTTGCGGGCGGATCAAAACCAGATCACCGTCCCGGATCCCTGCGTTAATCATGCTGTCCCCGGAGACCCGGAGATAAAAGCATCCCTCGGAGGCAGGGTCCGCCGCCGCGTAACCCAGAACCTCCTGGGCAGCCAGGGAGGGAACGCCCGCCTTGATAATCCCCAAGATGGGCAGGACGGTTTGGTTGGGGTTTCCCGGCCGCTCCGGCTCCGGAGCCGCCGGCACATCATAGCCCTGGAGCCAGTACAGGTTTACGTTCAGCTTCAGGGCCATCTCCATGGCCGCCTCCGCCCTTGGCTCCCGCTGCCCCAGCACATAGCGGTTCAGGGTTTGGGGTCGCATGCCCAGAAGCTGGCCGAACTGCTCATAGTTCAGCTCTCTGTCCTGCATCACTTGGTGCAGCCGCCGCCCAATGGTAGACACCTTTTGCATCCCAACGCCCCCTTGGAAAAGTCTATCCGTTTTTCTTTGATAAATGTATCATAACACAGCCCATCACCAAAAACAATCTTTTTCCCAAAATGTACTTGACAACATCACCAATTGGTGGTAAATTAAGAGTTGCAGTCAGAACATATGTTCTATTCCCAGCTGGACAGGAGGAGATTCCCTGGAAGATTTATTTTTTTCGCGCGTTATCACCATTTGGTGATGGCATAAAGCTGAAAAGGCATCCCCACCGAAGCAGGGATGCCCTGGCGCACCAAGAAAAAGCCTGCTGCTGTCTCAGGCAACGTGCGCCCACACCGGCAAGCCATCCTTGTAAAGCAGTTTAGGGACCTTCTGCAACTTCGTGCAGAGTGACCATTTCGCAAATAAGGGTGCATGTGCGGCTCGTTCCAAAGGAACGAATATAACTGAAAAATGACTTGCAAAAGCAAGTCATTTTTCTGGTGGAGGAGGGTGGATTCGAACCACCGAAGCAAACGCAGCAGATTTACAGTCTGTCCCCTTTGGCCACTCGGGAACTCCTCCCTATGAAATTGTGGAGCTGGTGGACGGACTTGAACCCCCGGCCTGCTGATTACAAATCAGCTGCTCTACCAGCTGAGCTACACCAGCATGCCAGCACATAAACGCTTTATCGCGTCAACAGTGGTTATTATAGCAGTGGCCTCGGGGTTTGTCAACTATTTTTTTGAAAAATTTTCAATTTTTTTAAGGGGGCTTTTTGTACTTGCACGCACCATATCAAGACCGACAGACAGAGCGGCCTGGGGCCTTCTGCCTGCTCTGCGGCGGAGAGCTGTACGACTGGGAAACTGTGCTGATTCTGGACGGGGACCCCGTCTGTCAGGACTGCCTGGAGGACTACGCGAAGGAATACTTTGCCCCGAACCGTTGGGTTCTGGGCGACTGGATAAGGAGGAATAAAAATGACCATGACTGAACTGGCGGAAGAATACCTGTACAGCGCCCAACTGCTAACCGGAAGGATTGAAGAGCTGCTGGCCTGCCGCAGGACAGCCACAGAATGCACCCGGATCCGGGAAATCAATCTCCGTCTGCAAAAGCTGCGCACCATCCGCAGGGAGAATCAGGACATCGCTGATCTGCTGCTCCACTACTACGACAAAGGAGGCCATATCTATGAAGAGTATCGAGTTTGATCTGGGCGCCTGCTGCGACCTGGAAGGAAAACGCCAGGCTGGCAACTTCCGCATGCAGGATGAGTTCCAGGAGGTACGCCTACAGACCCGGAAGCAACGGCTTCGCCGCCGGCTGAATCAGTGCATCCGTCGGGATCTGACCCCCCGTCAGAGGCAGGTCATGCTGCTGTACTACGGTGAACAGCTGACCATGGAAGAGATCGGGCGCCGGCTGGGGGTTGGAAAATCCGCCGTCTGCCGCTGTCTGGCCAGAGCCAGGAAACGGCTGACCTACGCACTTCAACCCTACTTAGAGGACTGACTCTGGTTCCCTTTCTCCCCGTTGACAGTCACAATACCCAGGCATACCAGCAACAGCGCCGCCAGACTGGACAGGCCTGGGAACCCCTCCCCCAGCAAAATGGAGGAGAGAGAAACGCCGAACACCGGGATCAGGAAGTTATAGATGGAAACCTGGCTAACCGGATTGTATTTCAGCAGGCAGGTCCAGATGGAAAAGGCCACCGATGAGATCATCACCATAAAGGCCATCAGCAGGACACCGCGCCAGCCTGCATCTGCCAGCCGTCCGCCCATCAGGAAGCCCACTGCCATCAGGACAAAGCCGCCAATGGACAGCTGCCAGCCGGTGACAGTGGCCGAGTCCTCTCCCCCGGTCACCAGCTTGGTCAGAGGCGCGCCGATGGCCAAAGAGGCAGAGGAGAGCAGGACAAAACCATCCCCCAGGACGGTAAAGGGTTGGGCGGACAGGCTGCCCCCCAGATTCACCAGCAAAACGCCGACGAAGCCGATCAGGCATCCCCCCAGCTTGCGCACCGTCAGCCGCTCCTTCTCCCGCCAGATCAGGCTGGCCACCAGAACGGTGAAAAAGGTGGAGGTGGCATTGAGGATGGAGCCCCGGACGCCAGACGTGTGGGCCATGCCCACATAAAAGAAGAAATACTGTAAGCCGGTCTGAATCAGGCCCAGGGCAGCAATCCCCGGCCAATGGCGGCTCAGGGGCTTGGGAACCCTGCGGCGGGTAATCCCTGCAATCAGGAGGGTCACCGCCCCAGCCAGAAAGAAACGGATCCCCGCGAACAGGATCTGGCCCGCCACATCTCCAGCTCCGATTTGGAACAGGGAGTAGCCAATCTTGACAGCAGGAAAGGCGCTGCCCCATAGGAGGGTGCAGACGGCGGCCAGCAAAATAATATTGCGTTTCCGGCGGTAAAACGCAGCAATGTCCATCATATATTGGATCTCCTTCAACAAACCGGGGCGAAACGCTCCGGTTTGTCCTTTGCCTGGATTTATTATATTATAATGTGTTTTCCCAAACAGCGCAAGGTCCTCCAAGCCTCCATTTTCTCCAAACGGCGGAGAAATTCGAAATCAGAACAAAAATCGTTTTTTAGGAAAACGGAGCAAACAAAAGAAAATCGAAGAAAATCAAAGATAGCAAATTCCTAAATTAAAATAATCAAAAATGGTGTTGACATTCATTTTTCATTGTGCTATAACTACTATTGTTCCATCGGAGAACTCACGCTCCGAAGGAGCATTTCTCTGTTATCAAAGATTTTAGATAAGAATCAAGAAGTATTGGAGGTTCCACTTATGTCCACTTATATGGCAACCAAGGAAAACACTGTCCGTCAGTGGTATATCCTGGACGCAGCCAACAAGCCTCTGGGCAAAACCGCTGTCATCGCCGCAAACATCCTGCGCGGCAAGATCAAGCCCGAATTCACACCCAATGTGGATTGCGGCGATTTCGTCATCGTGATTAACTGCGACAAGGCGATCCTGACTGGCAAGAAGGGTGACCAGAAGTTCTATTACAGACATTCCGGTTACGCAGGCGGCTTGAAGGCGACCAAGTATCGCATCCTGATGCAGGAGAAGCCCGAGCTGGCCATGAAGCTGGCTGTCAAGCGCATGATGCCCAAGAACAGCCTGTCCGCTACCGCCCTGACCCGCCTGAAGCTCTATACGAGCTACAACAACGAGCATGAGGCTCAGAAGCCCGTGCCCTACACCGCAGAATAAGGGAGGTAATTGAGAATGTATAAGAGCAAGAAGCCTT
>CAZVVH010000019.1:0-15844 GCA_964630475.1 uncultured Oscillospiraceae bacterium
GAATTCTCATGGTGCGGCGGATCTCTTTCGGGATGACCACTCTGCCCAGGTCATCAATTCTGCGCACAATACCGGTGGCTTTCATAACAATTTAAACCTCCCAAACCTTGTTGACAGCGTTAGTATTTGTCAGGACTGGTGAAATATGCGTGGGGAACTGTGGAAGGATTTGCCTCACTTGGGGCATTTCTACCCGGTTTACCTTGCCGGCTTTCCCAAAAATTAAGAAATTATCAGTTGAAATACCCCTGTATTTATTATAGAATTATTTCAAGCCATTTTATTATTCTGCCCAACAAGGGCATCTCCAAAGGACGAAGCAATATGAAACGAGTGATTACCTACGGCACCTTTGATCTTCTGCATTACGGCCATATCAACATTCTGCGCCGTGCCCGGGAGCTGGGTGACTATTTGATTGTGGGCCTGTCCACCGACGAATTCAACTGGAAGGAAAAGCAGAAAAAGTGCTATTTCACCTATGAGCAGCGCAAGCAGCTCCTGGAATCCATCCGTTATGTGGACCTGGTGATCCCGGAGACCTGCTGGGATCAGAAGCGCACCGACGTCCGTGAATACCACGCGGATATTTTTGTCATCGGCGATGACTGGAAAGGCAAGTTTGACTTTCTGGAGGAAGAGGGGGTGGAGGTAGTTTACCTCCCCAGAACTCCGGAAATCAGCACCACCCAGATCAAGAAGGATCTGAATCAATCCTAAATCAGAAACGGAGCATCAAATACCATGTACGATTATTTAGTAGTGGGTGCCGGTCTCTACGGAGCTGTATTCGCCCATGAGGCCGCAAAGCAGGGCAAGGAGGTGCTGGTTCTCGACAAGCGCCCCAATATTGCTGGAAACGTCTACACTGAGGAGGTTGAGGGCATCAACGTCCACAAATACGGCGCCCATATTTTTCACACCAACAACAAGCAGGTTTGGGAGTATATCACACAGTTCGCAGAGTTCAACCGCTTTACCAACTCCCCCGTTGCCAACTACCATGGGGAGCTTTACTCCCTCCCTTTTAATATGTATACTTTCAACAAGATGTGGGGTGTGGTAACCCCCGCAGAGGCGGAGGCCAAAATTCAGGAACAGCGTCAGGCCGCGGGGGTCACGGAGCCTCGGAACCTGGAGGAACAGGCCATCAGCCTGGTGGGTACCGATATTTACGAAAAGCTGGTAAAGGGCTACACCGAAAAGCAATGGGGCCGGCCCTGCGACCAGCTCCCCGCCTTTATCATTAAGCGTCTGCCGGTGCGGCTGACCTTCGACAACAACTATTTCAACGCCCTTTACCAGGGAATCCCCATGGGTGGCTACACCAAAATGGTGTCCAATATGCTGGAGGGCATTGAGGTTCGCCTGAACGTGGACTATCTGGAGCACAAGGCGGAGTATGACAAGCTGGCTCGGAAGGTGGTCTATACCGGCCCCATTGACGCCTATTTTGGCTATCAGCTGGGCGCGCTGGAATATCGCTCCGTCCAGTTTGAAACAGAGGTGCTGGATATCCCCAACTTCCAGGGCAACGCCGCCGTCAACTATACGGACCGGGAGACCCCCTGGACCCGGATCATCGAGCACAAGTGGTTTGAGTTCGGCGCCCAGCCCAAGACCGTGATCTCCCGGGAGTACAGCTCCGAGTGGAAACCCGGGGACGAGCCTTACTATCCCGTCAACGATGAGAAGAACGGCGCTCTTTACGCCCAATACCGGCAGCTGGCCCAGGGAGAGGACACCGTGATCTTTGGAGGCCGGCTAGGCGAATATAAGTATTATGACATGGATGCCGTCATCGCCTCGGCGTTGGAACTTTGCGAAAGAGAACTACATTAAAATAGAGCGTCAGACCGTAGACAAACACCGCTGTTGAGCGTCAGGCCAGCAGCGGTGTTTCTCGACAAACCGGGGGGCGGCCTACGGGCCACCCCTTCGCTTTTGCCGGAAAAGAGAAAAATTCTGGAAATTCGCCCGAAAAGGCTGCGACCCTCTTGACAATTAGCGGGAATCTGCTATTATTTAGATCGTCAAACTAATTATGTTGGGAGAGATTAGGACGTGAAGGAATTTATCGAGGAGATGAATGCCATCCTTGTGGAGGTCTATTACAACATCCTGTGGGCGGAGGAGACCGCCCTGCGAAAGCTGACCTCCAACCAGATCTCCATCAATGAGATGCACCTGCTGGAGTGTGTGGGCAAGGGCGGCGAGGAAGGGGTCACCAACCGGGCCATCGCCCAGATCATGCGGATTACGCCGCCGTCTGTAACCAGCGCAGTAAACAAGCTGGAAAAGAAGGGGCTGCTCTGCAAGCTGCACAGCAGCAGCGATGGCCGGCAGGTGCGGGTAGTGCTGACCAATGCTGGGAAGACGCTGGATAATTGCCACCGGAGCTATCATATCCATATGGTGGAGCGATTGGCGGAGAACTTTAGCGAGGAGGATCAGGAGCGGCTGCTTCAGGGGGTCCGCCAGCTGAACCGATTTTTTCAAGAGAGTATCAAGGAGTTTTCATGAGCTTTCAAGTTTTAGGCACCGGAAGCTATTTGCCGCCCGAGGTGGTGACCAATCAGGAGCTGACCTCCTTTTTGGACACTTCGGACGGGTGGATTACCAGCCGTACAGGCATTAAGGAGCGCCACATCTGCGTCACGGAAACGGCCAGTGACCTAGCCATTGAGGCGGCGAAGCGGGCATTGGAGGACAGCGGGGTCAGCGCCGGAGAGCTGGATCTGATCCTCTGTCCCGCGGTGCGGTGCTGCTGCGCTGGTAAATAACATTTTTTGTCTGCCAATGGGCAAATTAAGGGAGAACCCGAAAAATTTTTACAAAATGCAGAATGAAATTGTATCTTTTCGTATTTTGTGTTACAATACAGTATAAATGTGAATGGGCATAATTACCTTTGCCCATTACAGATAATTTAAACCACAAAATCAGGGGAATTTCCCCGGAAAAAAGGAGAAATCATTATGTTTGAGAAAATTGCTGCAATGCTGGCAGAGCATATCGACTGCGACGTTTCCGAGATCACCCGTGACACCACCTTTGAGAGCCTGGGCATCGACTCCCTGGACACCGTTGAGATGGTGATGCAGCTGGAGGAAGAGCTGGACGTGGAGCTGGAGCTGGAGGAGAAGGTCGAGACCGTCGGCGCTCTGGTTGACTTCGTGGAGAGCAAGATGGGCTGATTGCCGCATGAGGTTCGGTGGAGGGTACCCTCCACCGAACAATCCTCTGCGCCCCTTGTGAGGGCGCAGGCAAATCACCAAGGAAGGGAACAGGAACCATTGCAGGTTTCCGGCAAGGGGGTAAACAACTATGATCGCATTGGTATTTTCCGGCCAGGGTGCGCAATATTCCGGTATGGGCAAGTCCTTGACCGAGTGCAGCCCCGCCGCGAAGCAGATTTTCGAAATGGCGGATGGAATTCGTCCCGGCACATCCGCCCAGTGCTTTTCCGGCACAAAGGAAGCGTTGACCGAGACAAAGAACACACAGCCCTGCATGTTCTGCGTGGAGCTGGCTGCTGCTGCTGCCCTCAAGGAGCGCGGCGTTGTGGCTGATGCGCTGGCGGGCTTCTCCCTGGGCGAAATTTCCGCGCTGGCCTGGTCCGGAGCTGTCAGCTTGGAGGAGGGATTCAAGCTGGTCACCCGCCGGGGCGAGCTGATGCAGGCCGCTTCTGAGGAGGCGGAGTCCGGTATGGTGGCGGTGATGAAGCTGTCTCCCCAGCAGGTGGAGGAGATCTGCGGCCAATTTCAGCAGGTTTACCCTGTAAACTATAACTGCCCCGGCCAGATTGTGGTCTCCGGTGCAGCTGCGGAGATGGAGGGTGTCAAGGCGGCGGTGAAGGCTGCCAAGGGCCGGGCAGTGCCGCTGGCTGTCCGGGGGGCGTTCCACTCTCCCTTTATGGCCTCTGCGGCCCAGGGACTGGCGGAGACGCTGAAGGGTTACACCTTCCAGGCGCCCCAGGTGCCCCTGTATTCCAATTACACGGCAAAGCCCTATGAGGGGGATTTCGCGGAGCTGCTGTCCAAGCAGGTGGTGAACCCCGTCCGCTGGCAGACCATTGTGGAGAATCTGATTGTTGCCGGCGTGGACACCTTTATTGAGGTTGGCCCGGGCAAGACCCTGTGCGGCCTGATTAAGAAGATCGACAGGGATGTCCGCACCCTCCATGTGGAGGACGAGGAGAGCCTGAAGGAAACGGTGGCCGCCATTCAGGGCGATAAAGAGCTGATATAAATTTGAATATTCCAGGCTTCGGCCTGTCTGATAAGCGCCGCCAGGCGGCGGGAAATCACTGAATTTGAAAGGAATTTAATTATGGCTGAATTAGAAGGAAAGGTGGCACTGGTCACTGGCGCTGCCCGGGGCATTGGCTATGCCATTGCCAGCACCCTGGCACGGGACGGAGCGGATATCGTGATTTTCGACCTGTGCGATGAGGAGGCCGGCAACGCTTCGGCTGCTGCTATTGCGGAGGAGCGGGGCGTCAAGGCCCTGTTCAAGCGGGTGGACGTCTCTGATTTTACCGCAGTGGATACCGCTGTAAAGGCGGTCATTAAGGAGCTGGGCGGCGTGGATATCCTGGTGAACAACGCCGGCATTACCCGGGACAAGGTCCTGCTGGCCATGAGCGAGAAGGACTGGGATATGGTTCTGAACATCAACCTGAAGAGCATGTTCAACACCATCCACGCCTGCTATCGCAACTTTATGAAGAAGAAGGCGGGCAAGATCATCAATATCTCCTCCGTTTCCGGCATGATGGGCAACGCGGCCCAGGCCAACTACACCGCTGCCAAGGGCGGCGTCATCGCCCTGACCAAGACGGTGGCCCGGGAGCTGGCCACCCGGGGCATCAACTGCAACGCCATTGCCCCCGGCGCCATTGAGACGCCCATGACGGCCTCTATGGACCAGGGTGCTCTTCAGGCGCTGCTGGCCACTGTGCCCATGGGGCATATGGGCAAGCCCGAGGATATTGCCGAGTGCGCCGCCTTCCTGGCTTCCGATAAGTCTAAGTACATCACTGGAGAGGTCATCCGAGTGGATGGCGGCATCGCTATGTAATACTGATTCTTGATTAAAAAGATTTAATCAAGAATCCCGCGTGCTGTGTACGCGCAAATTGTGCCTACGGCACAATTTGGCGTCTCATACAGTTCTTAACGCACCTGCGGTGCTATAAAAGGGTTTTCAACCTTTTTAATAAGTTTTAGTATAAATTGTCAAAAGCAGCTTCGATTGCTTTTTGGACATTGATTTTGTGAAAGTAAGAATGAGGTGTTTGAAATGAGACGAGTTGTTGTGACCGGTCTGGGCGCGATCACCCCGATTGGAACCAATGTCCCCACTATGTGGGAGAATATGCTCGCCGGAGTTTGCGGCATTGGCCCGCTGGACCGCTTTGATGCGTCTGAGTATAAGGCCCATGTGGCCGCACAGGTCCGGGATTTCGATCCGTCTCCCTGGTTCGACAAGGCGGAGCTGCGTAAGACCGACCTGTATTGCCAGTATGCCGTTGCCGCCGCCGCCCAGGCCATTGAGGATTCTGGGATCCTGGGCAAGATCGACGATGAACGGATCGGCGTGTATTTCGGTTCCGGGATCGGAGGCATGACCACCCTGCATGAGCAGATTGACACCGTCCTGCACAAAGGACCCAGAAAGGTGAGCCCCCATACCATCCCCAAATTGATCGGCAACATTGCGGCGGGCACCGTCGCCATTCGCTATGGATTCCACGGACCCACGGTACCTATGATGACCGCCTGTGCCACCGGTACCAACGAGATCGGCGAGGCCTATCGGGCGGTGATGTATGGCTATGCGGACGCTGTGGTAGCAGGCGGCGCCGAGGCAGTGATTACTCCCCTGGGGGTGGCCGGATTTACCTCCTGTATGGCCCTGTCCACCACCGAGAATCCCCTGGACGCCTGCAAGCCCTTTGACGCAAGGCGCAACGGCTTTATCATGGGCGAGGGCGCTGGCTGTGTGATTCTGGAGGAGTATGAGCATGCCAAGGCCCGGGGCTCCAAGATTTATGCCGAGATCGTGGGCTATGGCAACACCTGTGATGCCTACCACGTCACGGCCCCCGATCCGGAGGCAAAGCAGTCTGCCCGGGCCATTCGGATGGCCTATGAGCAGGCTGGTATGGATACGGACAACATCTATGTCAATGCCCATGGTACCTCCACCAAGCTGAATGACAGCACCGAGACAAAGGCGCTGAAGCTGGCCTTCGGTGAGGAAAAGGCCCATAAGCTGATGATCTCCTCCACCAAGTCCATGACCGGCCATATGCTGGGCGCTGCCGGTGCAGTGGAGGCCATCGCCGCCATTCTGGCCGTTCAGAACGACGTGATCCCGCCAACCATCAACTATCAGGTGCCGGATCCCGACTGTGATCTGGACTATACCCCCAATGTGAAGCGAGAGGTCCAGGTGGATCTGGCCCTGTCCGATTCTCTGGGCTTTGGCGGGCACAACGCCTGCGTCGCCTTCCGGAAGGCGGAGGTGTAACAGCTATGAATTTAGAAGAGATCAAAACACTGACTGGCGCCATGGCGGAGCTGATGAAGGCAAATGAACTGACTGCCTTGGAGCTTAGCGAGGGGGATTTTTCTCTGAAGCTGGAGCGCAAGCATGAGCTGGCGGCCGCTGCCCCCATCAGCGTGGCCACCCATGTCCAGACCACCCCCTCCGGCCCAGTCACCGAGGTGAAGAAGCCCCCCGAGGAGGGCACTCCCATTAAGTCCCCTATGGTGGGCGTGTTCTATGCCGCCCCCGATCCCGGCGCTGAGCCTTTTGTCTCTCTGGGCAAGCACGTCAAGAAGGGGGACGTGCTGTGCATTGTGGAGGCCATGAAGCTGATGAATGAGATCACGGCGGAGCAGGATGGCGTCATCAATAAGATCAGCTGCACCAACGGCCAGACGGTGGAGTTTGGCCAGGAGCTGTTCCGCATTAAGGTAGAGGAGAACTGACCATGAATCAGGAAGAAATCAAGAAGATCCTGCCCCACCGGGACAATATGCTGCTGGTGGAAGAGGCGGAGATTGTGGACGGAAAGGCCCATGCGAAGATCCGCATCCGCGGCGATGAGTTCTTTCTCCAGGGCCACTTCCCCGGAAATCCGGTGGTACCCGGCGTTATCCTGTGTGAAATGATGGCCCAGGGGGCCTGTGTGCTGCTGGCTGACGGCGCAGCCCAGGGGGTTACCCCCATGTTCACCAGCATGACCAACGTGCGCTTTAAGAACCCGGTGAAGCCTGGGGATGTATTTGAGTCTGAGAGCGAGATTACCAAGTCCAAGGGTCCCTTCTATTTTTGCAGCGCCAAGGGCTATGTGTCCGGTAAGCTGTGCTGCAGCGCGGAGTTCTCCTTTGCCCTTGTAAAGTGAGGCGCCTATGTTTTCCAAGATTTTAGTTGCCAACCGGGGCGAGATCGCCGTCCGCATTATCCGGGCCTGCAAGGAGATGGGCATCGCCACGGTGGCCATCTACTCAGAGGCGGATAAGGACGCCCTCCATGTCTCCCTGGCGGACGAAGCGGTCTGCGTGGGCGGAGCCATGGCTTCGGAGAGCTATCTAAACCAGACAAATGTGATTATGGCCGCTCTGGGCACTAAGGCCCAGGCCATCCATCCCGGCTACGGCTTTTTGGCGGAGAACCCGGACTTTGCCCGGCTGTGCAGAAAGAATGACATCACCTTTATCGGGCCTGCCCCGGAGGTGATCTCCAAGCTGGGGGATAAGGACGCGGCCAGAACCCTGATGAAGAGTGCCGGGGTGCCCACGGTGCCCGGCAGTGAGCTTCTCCACAACCTGGAGGAGGTCAGGGCTGCGGCGGCCCAGGTGGGCTATCCCCTTCTGATCAAGGCCCGGGCTGGCGGCGGAGGCAAGGGCATCCGCCAGGTCAACAGCCCGGATCAGTTGGAGAGCGCCTTCCGCACTGCCTCCTCTGAGGCGGAGCATGCCTTCGGTGACAGCGCCTGCTATATGGAGCGCTTTCTTACCCATGTGAAGCATGTGGAGATTCAGCTGCTGGCGGATGAGACCGGCAATGTGGTCTGCTTGGGGGAACGGGAATGCTCCATCCAGCGGAACAACCAGAAGCTGCTGGAGGAATCCCCCTCCCCCGCGCTGAATGAGGAAATGCGGGAGAAAATGTGCGAAGCCGCTGTGAAGGCGGCGAAGGCGGCGGGCTATACCAATGCGGGCACAGTGGAATTCCTGCTGGATCAGGACAAGAATTTTTACTTTATGGAGATGAACACCCGGCTCCAGGTGGAGCACGCGGTCACGGAGCAGATTACCGGCGTGGACATTGTCAAGTGGCAGATCCGCATCGCCGCTGGAGTTCCTCTGGACTTTACTTGGGAGGATGTAAAGATGAAGGGCGCCGCCATCGAGTGCCGTATCAACGCCCATGGCTGCGGCAGGGTGAAGTTCCTTCATGTGCCCGGCGGCCCTTGGGTGCGGTTTGACTCTGCCCTCTATCAGGGCCATGAGATCACGCCCTACTACGACTCCATGGTGGGGAAGCTGATTGTGGGCGCGCCCACCCGGGAGGAGGCCATCCGTAAGATGCAGTCCGCCCTGTGCGAGCTTGTGGTTTATGGGATTCCCAATAACATTGATCAGCAGATTGAAATTCTGGATGACCCCAATTTCCGTAAGGGAGATTATGACACCGGATTTATGATCCGGCACAGCAGAGGGTTGAAATAAAACCCGGAAAGCGAGGACCTGAAAGATGCAGCTGAATGGCCTGTTTAAAAAGCCCCATAATGAATTAGAAAAGGGCGGACGCACCATGGTGACAGATGAGCACCAGGATGTGACCAAAACCTGCCCCAAGTGCGGCTGGAGCTTTCCTGTCAGCGACCTGTGGGAGAACTACAACGTCTGCAAATGCGGCTACCACTTCCGTATGAATGCCCGCCAGAGAATTGATTACATCTCTGACGAAGGCTCCTTCCAAGAGCTGTTTGCGGATGTGGAAGGACAGGACGTGATTGACTTCCCCGGCTATGATAAGAAGCGGAAGAGCGCAGCCCTGTCCAGCAAGGAAAAGGAGGCTGTTGTCTGCGGCACGGCCCGGATATTCGGGCAGGAATGCGTGCTCTTTGTCATGGACGCCTATTATATGATGGGTTCCATGGGCTCCGCAGTGGGGGAGAAGATCACCCTGGCCTTTGAGTACGCCACCTCCATAAAGCTGCCTGTGGTGGGCTTTGCCGTCTCCGGCGGCGCCCGGATGCAAGAGGGCATTATCTCCCTGATGCAGATGGCCAAGACCAGCGGCGCCGTCAAGCGCCACAGCGACGCGGGCCTGTTCTTCCTTTCCATTCTGACCGACCCCACCACTGGCGGCGTTACTGCCTCCTTTGCCATGGAAGGGGATATCATCCTGGCGGAGCCCAATGCCCTGATCGGCTTTGCCGGTCAGCGGGTTATTGAGCAGACCATCCGCAAAAAGCTCCCTGAGGGCTTCCAGAGGGCGGAGTTCCAGCAGGATCACGGCTTCGTGGACATAATCGTAGGCCGGGACCGGGAGAAAAACCTGGTCTCCAAGCTGCTTGCTATCCACGGCAGAAGGGAGGCGGAGTGATGGACGCATATGAAAAGGTGAAGCTGTCCAGAGCAAAGGGACGACCCACTGCGGTTCAGTATATTGAGCACATTTTTGAAGACTTTATAGAGCTTCACGGCGACCGCCGCTTTGCGGACGATGCCGCCATCGTGGGTGGGCTGGCCTGGCTGAACGGGGAGCCTGTCACCGTCATCGGCATTGAAAAGGGTACCGACACCATGGAGAAGGTGCGGCGAAACTTTGGTTCCCCGGCCCCCGAGGGCTATCGCAAGGCCCTGCGCCTGATGAAACAGGCGGAGAAATTCCACCGCCCTGTGTTCTGCATTGTGGATACCGCCGGCGCCAGCTGCGACATGGGCGCGGAGGAGCGGGGCCAGGGTCAGGCCATTGCGGAAAATCTAATGGAGATGATGACCCTGAAAACCCCAGTTGTGGCCCTGTTTATCGGAGAGGGCGGCTCCGGTGGCGCCCTGGCCCTGGCGGTGGCTGACCAGGTTTGGATGATGGAGAACGCCTACTACTCGGTGATCTCTCCTGAGGGCTGCGCCAGCATCCTGTGGAAGGATTCCAAACGGGTGCGGGAGGCCTGCGAATGCCTGAAAATGACCGCCGAAGATATGCTGGAGCTGGGAACCGCTGAGCGCATGTTCCCGGAGCCAGAGAATGGCTTGGAGCCGGTTTGGAACGACATCCGGGAGGCCTTGGTGGAGACCTTTGCGGTTTCCAAAAAGATGCCTATGGAGGAGCTACTGGAGCGCCGTTATCAGAGGTTCCGCAAGTTCGGCCAGCGTCCCTGGCCCAGAGCATAAACGGTTTGCCCGCTGTACACGGATATGCTACCCCCATAAGAGACAGTGAAACAGAAAAAGTGTCTCTTATGGGGGTATTGCTATGGGCAAAAGTAAAATCAAAGCAGAATGAGAAGTGGGAAACAGATGTGACAGAGTTGGCAAATGTATTGACAATGGTCCTATGGAAGGCTTCTGGGGTATCCTGCAGCGTGAACGGTACTATGGCAGACGGTTCACCAGCCGTGAGGATTTATACCAATCCCTGTTAAAAAGCACAAATGCTTTTTATAGCCCCCGCAGGGGGCGTCAGGGATTGTATGAGACGTGTTTTGCGCTTTAGCGCAAAACGGGCAGCGCCGCTGAGGCGATGCCTCCCCGATAAAATTTGCATATTTTATCAGGGAACAGTATTCGTGCAAATGATTGAAAACTACATCACCTACTACAACGAAAGACAAGTACAACGCAATCTGGGGACCCTGACACCGTTGGAAAAGCACCAAAGCTATTTTGAGGTTCCCACGGCACCGCAGTGCCGTGCATCCTAAAAAAGACTTCCGGTGCCCTGACCCGGGTACCGGAAGTAGAAAATATTTTATTTTTTCACTGTCCGCTTGACGGGGAGCAGTTCAAAGCACGGCGGGCTTTGACTTATTCCACTTTTGCGCGTTCAATGGAATCCTTAGCAGGATGGTCGCTTTTCAGCTGCAGCTCCGGGTTCACCACGGAAACCCGGGTGTGGGGCGGGATGGAGGAGGTGATAAAGGAATTGCCGCCGATGACCACATCACAGCCAATCACCGTGTCTCCGCCCAGGATGGACGCACCGGAATAGATGGTCACATCATCCTCGATGGTGGGGTGTCTCTTCTTATTGCGCAGGCTTTGGCCGCCCCGGGTGGACAGTGCGCCCAGGGTGACCCCCTGGTAAATCTTGACCCGGTCACCGATCTCCGTGGTCTCGCCAATCACCACACCGGTGCCGTGGTCGATAAAGAAATACTTTCCGATGGAAGCGCCGGGATGGATGTCGATTCCGGTCAGGGAATGGGCATGCTCGGTCATAATGCGGGGAATCAGCGGCACATTCAGCAGATAAAGCTCATGGGCCAGGCGATTGACCATAATGGCATACAGCCCGGGATAGGAATAGATGATCTCATCCGTATTAAAGGCAGCAGGATCCCCATCATAGGCCGCCTGAACGTCCAGTGCCATCTGCTCCCGGATATCAGGCAGGCGGCTGATGAACTCCGTGGTTCGGTTTTCCGCCACAGACTTGCGGGTGTCGTAATCCACCCCCTCAAACTCAGGGGCATAGGGCAGGGAAAGGGTGATCTGCTTCACCAGCAGGCGATAAATCTCCTCCAGGGTAGCGCCCAGCTGGTAGGCCACGGAAAAGGTATTTTTCCGTCCCGCGCCATAATGCTCCGTGAAAATCACGGTTTGCAGCCGCTCGATCACCTCAATAATTGCGTTCTTATCCGGGCGAACTACAGAACGCCAGTTATTCGACGAGGCCAGGACAGACTCCACGACCTTGCGAATTTCATTTTCAGCAGACTTACTCATAGGGCTCCTCCACGCCAATTTATGGCAAGTTGTTCTTGGATTAAGTTTAACATGATTTCCGTACAACGTCAATGCGGGATTTCAGGGCAGGGACCCTTGCCCGCAGAGCAGCTCCACCAGCTGGGGCAGCTGGTCAACAATATAGGTGGGCCGGACGTGACCGGGCAGGGGCTGATCCTTTTTATAGTGATACCAGACAGTATCCAGGCCGTAATCCTGTCCGCCCTTGATATCGGAGATGGGATTGTCTCCGATGAGCAGCACCCGGGGCTTATCGGCTTCGGTCAGGCCAATATCCGCAAACACCTTGTCGTAGTACTCCCGGCTGGGCTTCTGACAATTCATGGCCTGGGAGACAAACACGTCCTGAAAGCAAGGGCTGATGACGCTGTTGGTTACCCGGCGCTGGGCCACAACAAGGCCGTTGGTCACAATATAAATGGGATACTCCTCCGCCAGCTTCCTGCATACCGCCTCTGCGTCAGGGAGGAGGTATGGCCGCACAGACAAGCTCAGCTGAAAATCCTCATTCATTTTCACCGGGTTGTGGGTCACCGCTCCATCCACCCGCAGCTGGAACTCCCGGAACCGCTGGGTGGCCAGGTATTCCCGGGTGATCTCACCCCGGTCAAAAGCCGCCCACAGGGGCTGATTGATGGAATGATACAGGGCCTCTGCCTCCGGGGTGAAGTCATAGCCCCGGCTGGCGAACGTCTCGGTCAGGGCTTCATGCTCACTCCGGTCAAAATCAAACAGAGTGTTGTCTGCATCCATCAGCAGGATCTCATAGTGCTTCATGGGGTTCTCCCTCTGCCACCCAGGCGGCGCTTTCTTTCTATTATAGCAAAAGACTTCCTGTTGTGCTATAATATCCGCAAAAGCAAATGTGACATTTATCTGTTTCTATTTTCAGGATCGCAGAAAGTGAGGAATATCCATGATTTACAAAGAAATCCCATCATCGGAATTAAATCCCAACCTGCCCGCCTCCCATACAAAGGTGACTATGACAGTCTATGCCCGGAAGCGGCTGGGCTTTCCTGCGGACAACGGCCATCGCTGGGCCATGCTCATCCTCCCCGGCGGAGGCTATCAGGTCCATTCTGTACCGGAGGCGGAGCCGGTGGCCATGACCTTCCTGGGGGCCGGGATCCAGTGCTTTGTATTAAACTATGCCCTGGTTCCCGATCACTATCCCCAGCAGCTGCTGGAAGCGGCGGCCGCCGTGGCCTATATCCGTGCCCACGGGGAGGAATACGGCATTGACCGGGTGGCAGTCTGCGGCTTTTCCGCAGGTGGTCATCTGGCCGGCTGCCTGGCTAACCTGTGGCTGCTGCCCCTGCTGTCCGAAACCCTGGAGCTGCCCGCCAGGCAGTTCCGTCCGGACGCGGCCATTCTCAGCTATCCGGTGATTACCTATTCCCCCGGGAACCGGAGCTTCACCAATCTGCTGGCAGGGCAGGAGGCCACCCGGGATGAGATTTCCCTCCTCTCCCTGGAGAAAAGCGTGGGCAAGGACAATCCCCCCACCTTCCTCTGGGCCACAGTCACCGACGAAATGGTGCCGGTTCAGAATTCCATGTGCTATGCCCAGGCTCTTCTGAAGGCCGGGGTCTCCCTGGAGCTTCACCTGTTCCCCAAGGGACCTCACGTGACCAGCGTGGGCACTGAGGAATCCGCCTACCGCAGGGGGTGCGTTAACCCCCACGCCGCCCACTGGACGGAGCTTTGTGCCGAATGGCTGAAAGGATTGACCCCCCATGAATAAACAGACAGTCCTCATCACCGGCGCCTCAAGGGGCATCGGCGCCGCCGCTGCCAGCCTGTTTGCCCAGGCCGGTTATCAGGTGGCCATCAACTACAAGAGCAGCGAGGAACGGGCGGAGCAGCTCTGCCAGCGGCTGAATAAGGCCCATCCCGGCTGCGCAGCCTGCTTTCCCTGCGACGTGTCGGATTCTGCCGCTGTGGCGAAGATGGTCCGGCAAGTGGAGGCCACGTTTGGCGGGATCCACGTGCTGGTGTGCAATGCGGGGATCTCCCGCCCCAACCTGTTCACTGACATTTCCGACGAGGAGTGGCAGGAGTTGTTTCGCGTCAATGTGGACGGTGTGTTCTACCCCTGCCGGGCGGTGCTGTCCGGCATGATCCGCCGGAAGGCAGGTCGGATTATAACCGTCTCCTCCATGTGGGGGCTGACCGGGGGCAGCTGCGAGGTGGCTTACTCCGCTGCCAAGGCAGCAGTGATCGGGCTGACCCGGGCGCTGGCCAAGGAGGTAGGCCCCTCCGGGATCACCGTCAACTGCGTGGCCCCTGGCGTAATCAACACAGAGATGAACGCCGCCCTGGATGAGGAGGCCATAGCGGCCCTGAAGGAGGAAACTCCCCTGGAGCGCATTGGACAGCCCGAAGAGGTGGCCAGGGCCATACTCTATCTGGCCTCAGAGGGAGCCAGCTTCATCACCGGGCAGGTGCTGCCGGTGGACGGCGGCATGGTGATCGGATGATTACGCTCTATTACTGCCAAGCCCCACAGAGGGCGGAAAGCCAGGCTGCCCACCGGCTCCTGAATTGGGCGGCGGAACAGCGGTGGCCGGAGCTTGGCCCCTGCCCTGCCCTGGACAGGGGCCCCAACGGGAAGCCCTGCTTCGGGGCCTTCCCGGACCATCACTTTAATCTGTCCCATTCCGGGGGCTGGGCAGTCTGCGCCCTCAGCCACCGGCCAGTGGGCATTGACCTGCAGAAGGTTCGATCGGACTCCCCGGCGGCGCGAAAATTTACCCCCCGGGAGCAGGAATGGCTCCAGGGGCAGCCTGTAGACGCCTTCACCGCTCTTTGGGTGAAGAAGGAGGCCTATTTGAAGTGCATCGGCGCCGGACTGACCCGCCGCCTGGATTCCTTCTCCGTGCTGCCGCTGGGAGAAAACCAACCGGAGGACGGGCTGGTTAACCGCCTGGTCTCCTTTCCCGGAAAGGATTTTTACTGCGCCGTCTGTGGGGAGAATGCGCTGGATTTTGTCTGGCGGCAATGGAAAGAGGGATTTTGATTTTGAGCATTGCAGGATATTCCATTTATGAACTGATTTTATTGTTCTTTATTTACGCCTTCCTGGGCTGGTGCTCTGAAGTCTGCTATGCGGCGGTCACGCTGGGAAAATTCAGCAACCGGGGATTTTTAAATGGCCCCATCTGCCCCATTTACGGCGTGGGCGCACTGATCGTCATGCTGGTGCTGACGCCAGTGGCAGACCGGCTGGTGGCGCTGTTCTTTTCCTCCATGGTTCTGGCCACCCTATTGGAATATGTCACCGGATTGGTGCTGGAAAAGATCTTCCACGCCAAATGGTGGGACTATTCCGACCTGCCCTTTAACATCCAGGGCTACATATGCTTGGAATTCTCCATTCTCTGGGGCATTGCCTGCACCGGCATCATCAGGCTGGTGCATCCCACCATTTACCACCTGGTGCAGCTGCTGCCCCATGTGCTGGGAATTGTGTTGAACTGCCTGTTTTTGGTCACACTGGCAGTAGATCTGGTGGCCACGGTGATGGCGATTCACCACCTGAGCCAGCGTCTGGCCCTGATCACTCAGACGGCCCAGCGTATCCACTCCATGTCCGACAAGCTGGGCGAAAACCTTTATGAGGGGGCCATTGCCGCCAAGGCCAAGGGCGAAGAAGCCCAGGAGGCCGTGGAGGGCACCCGGGAAAAGCTGGCCCAGCAGAAGCTCTCCCTGGAGGGCAAGGTGGATCAGATGCAGGCCCGGGCCTTGGAAACCGCAGAGGAGAAGGCCATCGCTTACGCGGAGCATCTGACCCGAAAGCGGGAGGCCGCCCAGCTGCGCTCGGAGACTGCCGCCGAAGAGCTGGC